>NZ_JAAQQT010000006.1:0-242 GCF_011742065.1 Aquabacterium sp. A08 | reverse complement strand
GGCGACACCCCGGGCTGGGGCTTTCAGCTGGCGCTGGAGGTGGTGGCCGCCCTGCACGCCGAACGCCAGGCGCAGCGCGCCGGCCTGACGCCGGCGGCGCTGGCCCAGGCCCTGAAGGTGGACCCGCTGCAGCTGGCCGGTTCGGTCGAAACCCTGCTGGCGCTGGGTTGGGTTGGCCAGTTGGCGGGCGACGAGGCCCCGCTGGTGCTGCTGGTGGACCCGGCGGCGGTGCCCCTGGCCCC
>NZ_JAAQQT010000556.1:0-9757 GCF_011742065.1 Aquabacterium sp. A08 | reverse complement strand
GGCGTCGTACACGGTTTCCAGGCCGGCGATGTCCAGCGTGGGGGCGGCGGTGTGGGGGGTGGCGTTCATGGGGGATTCCTGGTGGGGCCGTGGGCGCGTCAGGCGCTGGGCAGGGCTTGTTGCAGGGCCGCGTGGAGGCGGGTGGCGTCCAGCGTCAGCCAGCGGGCACAGACGTGCTGGTCGGGCCGCAGCAGGTAGGCGGCGCCACTGGCGGGCACGCCGTAGCGGGCGCGCACCCGGCCGTCGGCGTCGGGCAGGGTCTGGTCGGCGCCGGCCACCGGGGCGGCCGTGCCCACGGCGGTCACGCGCAGCGCCACACCCCGGGCGCGCCAGGCTTGCACCACCTGCAACAGCGCCTCGGGCACGGCCGCGCCTTCGGTGAAGTACAGCAGGTCAAAGCCGCCGCCCAAGCGGTCGAGCAGGTGCGCGTCAGGCGCCAGGCGCACGTTCTGCGGCGGCGCGCCGTGGGCCGGGCCGGCGGTGAACAGCGCGTTGTCGTCGCCCGGGCTGTTGAGGGCCGAACCGGTGTATGCGTGCGGCCGCGAGGTGCGCCAGTGGTAGAGCGGGCGCACAAACGCCTGCGTCAGGGACAGGGACAGCACCGCGTCGCGCAACAGGCGAAAGCCCCGGCTCGGCGGTGTCATGAAGCGGGTGCTCTTGCCGGCTTCCTGGATGATCTCGCGCGCGGCGCCCACCCGTTCGGCGCTGTGGTTGGCCATCAGGGCCGGGCCAGCCAGGCCTTTGAGGGTGTAGGCGAGGTGCCAGCCGAGCGACTGCGCGTCCTGGAAGGCGGTGTTGGCGCCACGCACCCCGAAAATCGGCAGCAGGTGGGCCGCGTCGCCGGTGAACACCACCCGGCCGTGCACAAAGTCGGGCAGCGTCAGCGTGCGCGCCGAGTACACCGAACTCCAGTCCATCTCCCAGGGCGTGCCGCCAAAGCCGATCATGGCCAGCTGCGCGTCGATGCGGGCCCGCAGCGACTCGGGCCGCAGCGCTTGTTCGGGCGTTTCGCCCTCGGGCAACTGGTAGTCCACGCGCCAGATGCCGTGCGGCTCGCGGTGCATCAGGATGGTGTTGCCGGGGTTCCACGGCGGGTCGAAGTAGGCCAGGCGCTCGGTGGGCAGCGGCAGGTCGATGCGGATGTCGGCGATGACGAACAGCCCCTCGTAGGAGGCGCCCTCCATCTGCAGACCCAGCTGGCTGCGGATGCCGGAACGCCCGCCGTCGGCGGCGACCAGCCAGTCGGTCTCCAGGGTGTAGGGACCTTCGGGCGTGTCCACGGTGGCGAGGGCGTGGTCGGCCGCCATCTGTACAGCGGTCAACCGGTTGCCCCAGCGGAAGTCGATCAGCGGCTGCGCGGCACAAGCCTCGTACAGGTACTGCTCCAGGTACTGCTGCTGCAGGTTGAGCATGGGCAGGTAGCGGTCGTCCGGGTCGTGCGGTGCTTCCATGCGGAACACGCGCTGGCCGCGGTAGAAGGAATTGCCAAAGCGCCACGGCAGGCCATGGGCCACCATGCGGTCGGCCACGCCCACCTGCTGCAAGATTTCCAGGCTGCGCCGGGTGAAGACGATGGCGCGGCTGCCCGCCGAAAACTGGCGTTCGGCGTTGAGCACCACGCTGCGCACGCCGTGGCGGGCCAGCTCCAGCGCGGTGACCATGCCGGCCGGGCCGGCCCCGGCGATGACCACCGGCTGGCGCGGCTGCGCGCCGTGGGCCGAAGGCAGCCAGGGCTGGAACACCTGGTAAGGGTAGTACAGGGACGGGCGCGGTTCGGCGCTGGGCTGGTGCATGGGGCGGTCTCCGGACAAGCGAGTGAGTGTTGGCAGTGTAGGCAAGCCGGCCCACCCCATTGTCACCAAAAAAGGACAAATGGACATGAACCCTGCACACCCACAGGCGGCGGTCAGTTGCCCACCGGCCCGCGGGGCTCAGGCGGCGTCGGGCCGCACCAGCAGGCCCAGCAGCTCGCGCTGGCCGCTCACCCCCAGCTTGCGGTGGATGCGCTTGAGGTAGGTCTGCGCGCTGGACAGCTCCAGCCCCAGCCGCTGCGCCAGGGCGGCGTTGTCCAGCCCGTCCAGCAGGGCGCGCAGCACGTCCAGGTCGCGCTTGGTCAGCACCGGGTGGCGGCGGTGCAGGCGCGCCAGCAACCACTCGGCCAGGTCGGCGTCGAACAGGTGCCCGGCGTAATGCAGTCGCACCGCGTGCACCACCAGTGGCGCCAAGGCTTCCAGGGTGCGCAGGTCGGCCGGGCCCAGCGGGCCGTGCTCGGTGCCGCGGTAGAAGTTGACCGACAACCAGCGCCAGCCGTCGTACAGCGTCAACAGGGCCAGGCGCTCGGCCACCTGGGGCAGTTCGTAGCAGACGCGGCGGTACGCCGGGTGGGCAATGTCGGCGGGGCGCTGGCGGTGCAGCACGGTGTGGGGCCAGGCCGCGCTGGCGCGGCGCGCGGCGCCGAACTCGGCGCGCATGGCCTCGCGGCTGCCGTCCAGCGGGTGGAAGCGGGTGACGTAGTCTTCGGTGATGCGGCGCAGCGCGGCGGTGCGCGAGCGGTCGCCCACGGCCACGGTGCGCGGGGGCGAGTCGCCCTCGAACGAGAAAATGGTGCACTGCGCCATGGGCACCTGCGCGCCGACGATGCGCAGCAGGTCTTCGGCCACCGCGTGCCGGCCGGACAGGCCCAGCTTCTGCAGCAGCGCGCTGACCTGCGCCAGCGGCAGCTCGACGGCCGGGCCGGCCGCCGTGGCCGGGGGCAGCACCCACCAGTTGCGCGCCTCGGCCACGGCCATCAACCCGGCACGGCCGGGCCCTCGAAGGCCAAGCGCAAAGCGCGCGCCGCGTCCTGGTGTGCGCGCAGGGCCTCGGGAATGGCGCGGCCCATCTTGATGAACTCGTGCGTCACGCCGCGGTAGATCTCCAGGTCCACCGGCACGCCGGCCAGGCGGAAGCGGTCGGCCATCATCACGCCCTCGTCCACCAGCGGGTCGCATTCGGCCAGGCCCATCCACACCGGGGCGGCGCCGTCCAGGTCGGGTGCGTTCAGGGGCGAAAAGCGCCAGTCCTCGCGCTCGGCCGGGGTGTTCAGGTATTGGCCAAAAAACCAGGCGATGCTGTCGGCCTCCAGCACAAAGCCGTGGGCAAAGGTGCGGTGCGAGGGCGTGTCGGCGTGGGCCGCGCAGCCGGGGTAAAACAGCAGCTGCAACCGCAGCGGCAGGCCGGCGTCGCGCGCCTGCAGGGCGGTGACGATGCTGAGGGTGCCGCCGGCGCTGTCGCCGCCCACCGCAAGGCGCGCCGGGTCCAGCCCCAGGGCGGGGGCCTGGGCGTGCAGCCATTGCAGCGCGTCCCAGGCGTCGTGCACGGCGGTGGGGAAGGTGTGTTCGGGTGCCAGGCGGTAGTCCACCGACAGCACCGCGCAGTGCGCCAGGTGCGCCAGGTGGCGGCACAGGCTGGCGTGGGTGGCCACGCTGCCGATGGTGAAGCCGCCGCCGTGCAGGTAGAGCAGCACCGGCCAAGGCTGGGGCACGGGCGTGTGCCCGGCCGCGTGGGCGTCGTCCGGCCCGTGCGGGTGCGGCACCACCAGTTCGGCGTGCAGCGTGGCGCCGTCGCGGGTGGGGATCTGCAGCGCCTCGACCCGCGCCATCTTGTGCGGCGGGATGTCGAGCACGCCGGAGCCAGCCTCGTAAAACGCCCGCGCCTGCTGCGGCGTCAGGGCGTGCAGCGGCGGGCGGCCGGCGCGGGCCATACGCTCGAGCACGCCGCGCATGGCGGGGGTCAGCAAGGTGCGGGGGTGGGCGTGGGCACTCATGTGCCGGATTGTCGCTGCAAGCGCACCCGGCGGGGACGGGCGGCACGGCAGGCCCCAGACCGCTGTCGCACACAGAACTTTCGGCAGAAGCGTGCCGGCGTATAGTGCCCCCACAACAAAACCACGCCACACCGGAGACAACGTGTCACAGATCCTGTACTTGACCAACATCCAGATCGACTTTGGCGCGCTGCAGCGGCTGGCCAGCGAATGCGAGCGCACCGGCATGCGCAAGCCGCTGATCGTGACCGACCCGGGCGTCAAGGCCGCTGGCCTGCTGGAGCGGGCCGTGGCGGCGCTGGGCACGGGCGCCGGCGCCCTGCCCCACGCGGTGTTCGAGCAGACCCCCTCCAACCCGACCGAAGCCGCCGTGCGCGCGGCCCAGGCCATTTACGAGCAGCAGGGGTGTGACGGCCTGGTGGCCCTGGGCGGCGGCAGCGCCATCGACTGCGCCAAGGGCGTGGCGATTGCGGTGGCCCACCCCGGCCCGCTCAAGACCTACGCCACCATCGAAGGCGGCTCGCCCAAAATCACCGACCGGGTGCCGCCGCTGATCGCCATCCCCACCACCGCCGGCACCGGCAGCGAGGTGGCGCGTGGCGCCATCGTCATCGTGGACGACGGGCGCAAGCTGGGCTTCCACAGCTGGCACCTGATGCCCAAGACCGCCCTGCTCGACCCCGAGCTGACCCTGGGCCTGCCGCCGCTGTTGACCGCCGCCACCGGCATGGACGCCATCGCCCACTGCATGGAAACCTTCATGGCCGCGCCCTTCAACCCGCCGGCCGACGGCATCGCGCTCGACGGGCTGGAGCGCGGCTGGGCGCACATCGAACGTGCCACCACGAACGGCCAGGACCGCGACGCCCGCCTGCACATGATGAGCGCCAGCATGCAGGGCGCCATGGCCTTCCAGAAAGGGCTGGGCTGCGTGCACTCGCTCAGCCACAGCCTGGGCGGCGTCAACCCGCGGTTGCACCACGGCACCCTGAACGCGCTGTTCCTGCCGGCGGTGATCGCTTTCAACGCCGGCGCCGCGTCGGTGCAGCAAGACCGGCGCCTGGAACGCATGGCCCGCGCCATGGGACTGGCCGGCGCCGCCGACCTGGGCCCGGCCATCCGCGACATGAACGCGCGCCTGGGCCTGCCCAGCGGCCTGGCCGCCTTGGGGGTGACCGAAGACCTGTTCGACCGGGTGATCGAGGGCGCCCTGGCCGACCACTGCCACCAAACCAACCCGCGCCTGGCCAGCGCGGACGACTACCGCGCCATGCTGACCGCGTCGCTCTGAGGCGCCTGCGCCCGGTCGCTCAGAAACCGGGGGTGCCGTCCATGCGCGCGCCCACGTGCACCTCGCCGCGGGCCTCGGCCAGTTCCACCTGGCGCTGGCGTTCGGCCAGACGGGCTTTTTCTTCCGGGGTGCGCTGGTCGTGGCAGTGGGCGCAGCTCACGCCTTTCACGTAGTGCGGCGAGGCCTTGTCCGCCGCCGACAGCGGCCAGCGGCAGGACCGGCACAGCTCGTGCGGCCCCGGCACCAGGCCGTGGCCCACGCTCACCCGCTCGTCGAACACGAAGCATTCGCCTTCCCACAGGCTCTGCTCGGGCGGCACCTCCTCCAGGTACTTGAGGATGCCGCCCTCCAGGTGGTAGACCTCGTCGTAGCCTTTCATTTTCATGAGGGCCGTGGACTTTTCGCAGCGGATGCCGCCGGTGCAGAACATGGCGACGCGCGGCTTTTTCACCGCGCCGTCGGGCCCTGGCTGCGCTTGCAGTTCGGGCTGGGCGTCCACCCAGGCCGGCAATTCGGTGAAGGTCTTGATGTTCGGGTTGCGTGCGCCCTGGAAGGTGCCGATCGCCACCTCGTAGTCGTTGCGGGTGTCCACCAGCACCACGTCGGGCTGGCGGATCAGGGCGTTCCAGTCCTGCGGTGCCACGTACTGGCCCACGGTCTTGTTCGGGTCCAGCTCGGGCACCCGCAGGGTGACGATTTCGCGCTTGAGCCGCACCTTCAGGCGGTGGAACGGCGGGGTGGTGGCCCACGAGGCCTTGTGCTGCAGCTTGGCCAGTCGCGGATCGGCGCGCAGCCAGTCCAGCACCGCCGTCACCCCCGCCTGTGGCCCGGCGATGGTGCCGTTGATGCCCTCGCGCGCCAGCAGCAGCGTGCCCTTGACCTGGCCGGCCTCGCACAGCGCCTGCAGCGGCGCGCGCAGGTCGGCATGGTCCGGCAAATCGACGAACTGGTACAGCGCCGCGACATAGAACGGCGCGCTTTCGGGGGACGGGGCTTGCATGCCCGGATTATCCCCGCTGGCGCCCAAACGGCCCAGGCCCGCCAGCGGGCTACAGCGGCAGCACCCGCGCCGGGTCGGGGCGCTCCAGCCAGGCGGCCCATTCGTCGGCCAGTTGCTGGCTGGCCGACACCGCGCTGCGCCACACGGCCATGCGCCCGGCCAGGTCGTTGCCATAGCGGGTGAAGTCGGTGCGGTCCGGCAACTTGCCATGGGGCAGGCGCGCCACCCAGGCCGGGTTGGGCGCCAGCACCACGGTGTGGTCCAGGAAAGGGCTGGCAGCGTGGCGCCATTTCAGCGCCTTGTCCAGCCAGCCCGGCACCACCTGGCGCTGGAAATGCGGGTACAGCACCAGCCCCAAGGCCGGGCGGTAGGCCAGGTGCAGGTGGTAGTCGGTGATGCCGCCGTCCCAGTAGGCGCCGGGCGGCGCGCCGGGGATGCCGTGCACCGCCTGCAACACGAAAGGAATGGAACAACTGGCCTGCAGCGCGGCCATGAAGTTGGCCTCGGTCAGCGGCACCTGGCGGCTGCGGTAGTCGTGGGTGGCAAAGGGCAGCTCGGCCCCGGCGCTGGAAAACACCACCCGCTCCAGCCAGGCGCCCATGGCCCGGCGCCGCAGCGCGTTGGTGGCGAAAGCACCGGCGTAGCCCAGCGGGGTGCGCCAGGGCCCTTCGCGCCCCAGCACGTGGCGCCCGCGCGAGGTGAGCAGGTGCAGGCGCCAGCGCGGGTGGTGCAGCACCTCGGCCACGCGGCCGCCGTAAAAATCGGCCAGGCTGCGGCCGAAGGTGTCGCTGACCTGCCGGGCGCTGGGGCGCTTCTGCCCCGGCGCCAGCTCGTAGTGCTGGGCGATGTAGTCGCGCTCCAGCCGCTGGAACGCACGCACCGGGTCGTTCAGGCAGGCCGTGGCCATGCGCCAGGCGCCGATGGAGGCGCCCACCAGGTGCAACTCGCGCGTGGCGCGGGGCAGCCACTCGCCGAACAGGAAGCGGTCCAGCGGCCCCAGGATCAGCCCCTTGGGGCCACCGGCAGCGCCGGGCACCACGCCCACGTCGCCCGGTTGCAGGCCGTGGGCGCGCAGGTGGCGCAGCGCGGCTGGGCCGGCGTGGATGTGCAGGGCGTTCACGGCGTCGAGGCGTTGGCGGCAGCGGTCAGACCACCGAGAGCTGGTCCAGCCCGGCCACGTTGGGCGCCACCAGCCAGTCCGGGTCCAGGCCCAGGATTTCGCCCACCGCGTCGGGGTAGGTGTGGATCAGGTCGTCGGCCCGGTTGCCGTTGACCAGCACCCGCGCGCGCCAGGCGGCCATGTGCACCACGGCGGCCAGGGGCTCAAGGGGGTCGTGCGCCAGCGGGGCGCCGTGCTGTTCGATGGCGGTGACGAGCAGCGGCGGCAGGTGCCAGTGGCGCGCCAGGGCGGCGCCGGCCTCGGCGTAGGAATAGCCCAGCGCGCGGTACTCGGCACCGGCGCGGTGCAGCGCCAGCAGGGGCGTGTCGCGGTCGATGGGCTGCATGGTTTCGACCATGCCCATGTGCATCACCAGCTCGCCCACGCCGTGCAACAGGCCGGCGGTGAAGGCCACGTTCTCGTCCAGCCGGCGCGGGGCGCAGATCAGCCGGGCCACGGTGGCGGCGGCGAAGCTGTAGTGCCAGAAATCGTCCAGGTCCACCCCGACCACGGCGCGGAAGCTGTCCTGCATGGACGCGCCGATGACCAGCGCCCGCACCTTGTTCAGGCCCAGCACGGCCACCGCGTCGCGCACGCTGTGCACCGGCCGCGCCAGCCGGAAAAACGAGGAATTGGCCTGGCGCAACAGGCGCGCGGCCAGCGCCGGGTCGCGCTCCACGTCGCGGTTGACGGCCTGCAGGTCCACGTCGTCCTGGTGGAAGGTGGCGATCAGCTTGGCCGCCACCTCGGGCACCACCGGCAGGGCCTGCGGCTGCCGCAGCAGTTCGGTCAAACGCATGGGCCGCCGCGCCTCAGGCCAGGAAGGCCGACAACTCGCCGGCCGAGGTCCACTCGCTCGGGTCCTTGTCCAGCACCATGTCCAGGTCCAGGCCCAGCAGAATGGCCACCACGTCGGGGAAGGTGGCCTTCAGGCCGTCGCGGTCCAGGTTGATTTCCTGGGCGCGCGCGCGCCACGACGCCATGTGCACCACGCCGGCCAGCGGCTCGTAGGTGTCGCCCTCGAAGGGCAGCAGCTGGTGTTTGAGCGCGGCGACGATGGCCTCGGGGAAGTCCCACTTGGCGGCAAAGGCGGCGCCCACGTCGGCGTAGGTGTAGCCCAGCGCGGCCTTTTCGGCCTCGGCGCGTTTCATGTCGAAGGGCGAGACGCTCCAGTCGATGCGCGCCACCACATCGGGCATGCCGATGTGCATCACCAGGTCGCCCACGGCGTGGGTCAGGCCGGCGGTGAAGGCCGCGCCGTCGGACATTTTCAGGCTGCGCGCCAGGGTGCGGCAGATCTTGGCGGTGTTCAGGCTGTAGCGCCAGAACTGCTCCAGGTTGACGCCGGGCACGGTCTTGAAGCTGCTGCTCAGCGCCACCGCCTGCACCAGCGTGCGCACGTGGTTGAAGCCGAGGATGCTGATGGCGTCGTGCACGCTGTCGATCTTGCGCGTGAGCCCGAAAAAGGCCGAGTTGGCCAGTTTGAGCATGCGCGCGGTGAGGCCGGGGTCGGTGGCCACGGCCTCGCTGATCTTGCGTGGGTCGGGGTCTTCGCGGTTGAGCTCGGTCATGACCTCGGACACCACCCGCGGGATGCTGGGCAGGGCCTTGGCTTTGCTCAGGAGTTCTTCGAGTTCCATGGGGGCGTGTGGCCGCAAGCAGCGGCGTGTGGGTGGTTGCCAGTATAGACCGGCCCGACCCCACCCAGCGCCCCCGGGCACCGACCGGGGGCCAGCCCCGCGCGCCTGCGGGACAGCCGCCCCGCGGCGCCGGGAACGGTCAGCGTTTGAGGCCTTGCAGCTTGGCGAAGGCCGAGGCCATGGCACCCCCGCTGGCCGGCTCGTTGTGGCGCTGGCCACGCCCGGCCTGCGGCTGGCGCCCGGCCGGCTCGAAACGGTTGCCGCCCTCGCGGCGTTCGCTGCGGGCGCAGGTGGGCGCGTCCAGCTTCATGGTCAGGCCGATGCGCTTGCGCGCCACGTCCACCTCCACCACCTTCACTTTCACGATGTCGCCGGTTTTCACCACCTCGCGCGCGTCGTTCACGAATTTGTGGCTCAACTGGCTCACGTGCACCAGGCCGTCCTGGTGCACGCCCAGATCCACGAAGGCACCGAACTGGGCCACGTTGCTCACCGTGCCTTCCAGCACCATGCCGGCTTGCAAGTCGGTGATGTCTTCCACCCCTTCGTTGAAGCGCGCCACGGCGAAGTCCGGGCGCGGGTCCCGGCCGGGTTTTTCCAGTTCACCGATGATGTCTTTGACGGTGATGGCGCCGAAGCGCTCGTTGGCGAACAGCTCGGGCTTGAGGGTTTTGAGCACGTCCACCCGGCCCATCAGTTCGGCCACCGGCTTGCCGGTTTGCTGGATGATCTGCTCCACCACTGGGTAGGTTTCGGGGTGCACGCCGGTCATGTCCAGCGGGTTGTCACCGCCGCGGATGCGCAGAAAGCCGGCGCTTTGCTCGAAGGTCTTGGCGCCCAGGCCGGTGACTTTGAGCAAATC
>NZ_JAAQQT010000555.1:0-5038 GCF_011742065.1 Aquabacterium sp. A08 | reverse complement strand
GGTCGTTGATGCCGACGACTTCGATGTCGCCGCCCGATTGCACGGCCGCGCGCAGCGCCAGGCGGCCGATGCGGCCGAAACCGTTGATGCCCAGTTGAATGGTCATGTGCTTTCCCTTGGTGATTGAAATGTTTTACGCGCCCAGCACGGCCTGCACGGTGGCGGCCACGTTCTCGGGCGTGAAGCCGAAGTGCTGGAACAGCACCGGCGCCGGGGCCGATTCGCCGTAGGTGTCGATGCCCACCACGGCGGCGCAGCCGTACTTCCACCAGCCGTCGGTGGAGCCCATTTCCACCGCCACGCGCGGCAGGCCCTTGGGCAGCACGGCGGTCTTGTACTCGGCGTCCTGGCGGTCGAAGGTGGTGGTGCTGGGCATGGACACCACGCGCACCGGCACCTTCTGCTCGGCCAGTTGCTGCTGCGCCTTCAGCGCCAACTGCACTTCAGAACCGGTGGCGATGATCACCGCCTTGGCCTTCTTGCCGGCCTTGAAGCCCACGTCCTGCGGCTCGCTCAACACGTAAGCGCCCTTGTTGATGTCGCTCAGGTCCTTCTTGGGCGCGTAGGCCAGGTTCTGGCGGCTCAGCAGCAGCGCGGTGGGCTTGTCGGTGTTGCGCAGCGCCACGGCCCAGGCAATCGCCGTTTCGGCGGTGTCGCCGGGGCGCCACACGTCCAGGTTGGGGATCAGGCGCAGGCTGGCGGCGTGTTCGATGGACTGGTGGGTCGGGCCGTCTTCGCCCAGGCCGATGGAGTCGTGGGTGAACACGTGCACCACGCGCTGCTTCATCAGCGCGGCCATGCGGATGGCGTTGCGGGAATAGTCACTGAAGGTGAGGAAGGTGCCGCCGTAGGGGATGAAGCCGCCGTGCAGCGCCACGCCGTTCATGATGGCGGCCATGCCGAATTCGCGCACGCCGTAGTTGATGTGGCGACCGCCCTGGCCGGCCTCGTTCTTCACCACCGCGCCCGCAGCGTCAAAACGCAGGTTGGGGGTGGACTTGGTGTTGGTCAGGTTGGAGCCGGTCAGGTCGGCGCTGCCGCCCAACAGCTCGGGCAGCGCGGCGGTGAAGGCCTCCAGCGCCAGTTGGCTGGCCTTGCGGCTGGCCACGGTTTGCGCCTGGCTGTGGGCGGCCACCGCCGTGTCCACCACCAGTTGGTCGAAACCCTTGGGCAGCTCACCGGCCATGCGGCGCACGAATTCCTTGGCTTCGGCCGGGAAGGCCTTTTTGTAGGCGGCGAACTGCGCGTCCCAGGCCTTTTCGGCGGCTTTGCCGGCGTCTTTGGCGTCCCAGGCGGCGTACACGTCTTTGGGAATCGCAAAGGGTTCGTGCGTCCAGCCCAGGGCCTCGCGGGTCAGCTGGATTTCTTCGGCGCCCAGCGGCTCGCCGTGGGCCTTGGCGGTGTTGGCACGGTTCGGGCTGCCCTTGCCGATGTGCGTCTTGCAGCAGATCAGCGTGGGTTTGTCGGTGCTCAGTTTGGCCTGGGCAATGGCGGCATCCACCGCGTCGGCGTCGTGGCCATCGACCGCGCGGATCACGTTCCAGCCGCAGGCCTCGAAGCGCTGGGGCGTGTTGTCGATGAACCAGGGGGTGACCTGGCCGTCGATGGAAATGCCGTTGTCGTCGTACAGGGCGATCAGCTTGTTCAGCTTCCAGGCGCCGGCCAGGGCGATGGCCTCGTGGCTGATGCCTTCCATCAAACAGCCGTCGCCCAAGAAGACGTAGGTGCGGTGGTCGACGATGGCGTGGCCGGGCCGGTTGAATTCGGCCGCCAGCAGCTTTTCGGCCAGCGCCATGCCCACCGCGTTGGTGATGCCTTGGCCCAGCGGGCCGGTGGTGGTTTCCACGCCGGGGGTGTGGCCCACTTCGGGGTGGCCGGCGGTCTTGCTGCCCAGCTGGCGGAAGTTCTTCAGTTCCTGCATCGGCAGCTTGTAGCCGGTCAGGTGCAGCAGCGCGTAAATCAGCATGGAGCCGTGGCCGTTGGACAGCACGAAGCGGTCGCGGTTGGCCCAGGCCGGGTTGGTGGGGTTGTGCAGCAGGTGGCGGTTCCACAGGGCCACCGCCATGTCGGCCATGCCCATGGGCGCGCCGGGGTGGCCGGAGTTGGCTTGCTGCACGGCGTCCATGGCCAGGGCGCGGATCGCGTTGGCCATGGTGGGGGCGGAAACGGGGGTTTGGGTGGAGGTCATGGTGCGGAGTGCGTCGGTGGACCGGACGCCTGCGCGCGCCCGACAAACCCCGTATTTTAGCGATCGGCCGCCGGACGCAACGGCCGCACCCACCCTGCCCAGGCACCGTTCAACGCCCCATGCCTGGCGGGCGCTGTTGTGGTTCCCGGCAAGCGGCCGCGCATGGGCTACAATCCAGCTGCTTCTGGCCGTGGTGAAACGGATATCATACAACCCTCCGAAGGTTGTGTTCCAGGTTCGATTCCTGGCGGCCAGGCCACCCCCACCACCCCTGAGGTGGTTTTTTTCTGCCCGGCGGTCGCCCGCACCCAGCGGTCCGCCGTTGCGCCCCGCCGGCTGTCCGCGGCTTCCACCGCACCGGGCGCCGTCAGGTGCTGAAAGTCGGCGTGGATATAATCTGCGATTGCCCGGCGCCCGTTCGTCTGCCGGTGCCCCCTTCAGCACCCGCCTTACCGAGGAAACCATGAGCGACAACGCGCACGACTCCCACACCGGTCCGATCAAGACGCCCAAGCAACTGCTGTGGACGTCGTTCTTCTCTTTTGTCGTGCCCGTGTTCCTCATCATCGGTCTGGTGTACTACGTCACCAAGGCCGACAAACCGGCCGCTGGCGCGGTGAACACCGAACTGGCCACCGCCCAGCGCATCCAACGCGTGGGTGCGGTGGAACTGCGCGATGCCAACCGCCCGCTGCAAGCCGGCGCCGACGTGTACAAAGCCCAATGCGCCGCCTGCCACGACGCCGGTCTGGTGGGCGCCCCCAAATTCGGGGCCGCCGCCGATTGGGCCCCCCGCCTTGGCCAGGGCTACGACGCGCTGGTGCAATCCGCCCTCAAGGGCAAGGGCGCCATGGGCGCCCAAGGTGGCGGGGCGTTTGAAGACCTGGAAATCGCCCGTGCGGTGGTTCACCTGGCCAATGCCGGTGGCGCCTCCTTCCAGGAACCGGCCCAACCTGAAGCCGCGCCGGCCCAGTAAGCCGCTCGCCGACTGCCCTGCAAAAGCCCGGTTCGCCGGGATTTTTCATGGGCCCATGGTGCCTGCGTCAGGCCGCCGAGCGGGCCCGCGCCGGGCTGCGCACAAAGCCAAAGCGCGTCTCCAGCGCGTCCCTGGCGCATTCCTGCGGCATCCACCGCCCTTCCAGCACCAGGTCGGCGGCCGTGTCCATGTCCTGCGGGTGCACCACGCCCAGGCCCAAATCGGTGCAGAGGTAGAGCAAGCCGTCCTCGTCCAGCCAACTGCTGCGCACCGCCGCCGGGCAGCCGGTGTGGCTGGTGACGGTGCCGTCGCCCTGCACACGCCAGACCCAGGGGGCGTGCTCCAGTTCGACGTACACGCGCTGCGGTCCGTTCTGGAAAAACCATTCGCCGGCGTCGTTGCACCCGTAGTTGCGCTGTATGAAGCCGATGAGCTTGTCGTGCTTGAGTTCGCTGCCGCGGCTGCCGGGCTGGGCACCCGGCCCGGCGAAAGGCCCCAACGCCTGTGCGGTGTCGTCGCGCATCCACCAGCGGCCGCGGCCGTCCAGCCCCAGCCAGCCGTGGCAGGCGGGCACGTTAGGCCATTTGGCCATGGCGGCTTTGACGATATCGTCCATGCTCACACCCCTGCGCGTTCGCGCAACCAGTCGCACACCCGCTCCGGCATGCCCAGCACATGCCCCGGCCAGCCCAGGCCGTCCTGGGGTTCGCAAAACCCCACGTGCCCCCCCTGCGCCGGCTGCCAAAGGGTCACCCAGGCCCCCACCTGACCCGGCTTGGGCAGGCTGACCGCCGGCACAAACGGGTCGTTGCGCGCGTTCAACGCCAGCGCCGGCACCCGCACCTCGGCCAGCCGTGGTTTCGCCGCCGCCCGCCGCCAGTAGTCGTCGGTGCCGGCAAAGCCGTGCAAAGGCCCGGTGAACACGTCGTCGAAAGCATACAGGGTCCGCGCGCGGCGCACCGCCTCCAGGTCGAACAGGCCCGGGAACTGGCGCCATTTGGCCTCGGCCTTGCGCAGCATGGTGCGCAAGAACATGCGTGCATACACCCAGCGGTTGAAGCCCTGGTCGATCGCAGACCCGGCCGCCGCCAGGTCGAGCGGTGAGGACAGCGCCGCCAGCGCGCCCACCGTCTGGGCCGCCGTGCTGCCGGCCTCCTGCGCCCAGCGCATCAGCGCATTGCCCCCGAGCGAGACGCCCACCGCCAGCAAGGGCCGTTGCGGGGCCTGCGCCCGCAAGCGCGACAGGATCCAGCCGATCTCCTCGTGGTCGCCCGAGTGGTAGGCGCGCGGGGCCAGGTTGATCTCACCCGAGCAGCCCCGAAAATGTGGCACCGCCATGCCCCAACCGCGCTCCTGCGCCACCACCGCGAACGCCTGCGCGTAATGGCTGGCCGACGAGCCCTCCAGCCCGTGGAACAGCACCAGCATGGGTGCCTTCGACCTTGCACCCGCCTCCGGCAGCTCCTGGCTGTCCACGTCGATGAAGTCGCCGTCCGGGGTGGTCCAGCGTGTGCGGTGCCACCGGGGCACTTCGCCGCGGTGTCGTCGCGCCGCCAGCGCCGACCAGATGGTCTGCGCGTTGCCGCCCGGCAACCACCAAGGCGCCGATGCCCGGGGATGCGCGTCCATCAATGCAGCGTGGTGCTGTGACCCGCCAGCGGGTCCGGTTCACACCGGCTGCCCGGGCTGGCGTGGTGCACCGCCAGCCGCCAGCCCTTGAGGGTGCGCACGTACACATTGGTCGCGGCCACCACCGCTTGCAGCACGCCGTCGTCGGTCGGCAGGTCCACCGTCTCCACCACGCTGTGCACCACCGTCTGGCCCCAGGTGGCCCGGTGCAGCACCGCAAACCGCACCGCAATCGGGCCGTGCGC
>NZ_JAAQQT010000554.1:0-4155 GCF_011742065.1 Aquabacterium sp. A08 | reverse complement strand
GCACCCACGGCCTTCTTCATCGCGCCCACGTCCTGGTAGATCAATGCGTCGCAGCCGATGATCTGGCGGATTTCCTCGACCGTGCGGCCGTGCGCGACCAGTTCGTCCTTGGTCGGCATGTCGATGCCGTAGACGTTGGGGTAGATCACCGGCGGCGCGGCGCTGGCCATGTAGACCTTGTTGGCGCCGGCCTCGCGCGCCATCTGCACGATTTCGCGGCTGGTGGTGCCGCGCACGATGGAGTCGTCCACCAGCAGCACGTTGCGGCCCTTGAACTCGCTGGCGATGACGTTGAGCTTCTGGCGCACGCTCTTCTTGCGCACCGCCTGCCCCGGCATGATGAAGGTGCGGCCGACGTAGCGGTTCTTCACAAAGCCTTCGCGGTAGGGCTTGCCCAGCAGGTGGGCCAGCTCGGTGGCGCTCGGGCGGCTGGACTCGGGGATGGGGATGACGACGTCGATCTCGTTCGGCGGCACGGTGGACACCACCCGCTTGGCCAGCGTTTCGCCCATGTTCAGGCGCGCCTGGTACACCGAAATGCCGTCCATGGTCGAATCCGGGCGGGCCAGGTAGACGTACTCGAAGATGCAGGGGTAGAGCTGCGGGTGGTCGGCGCACTGGCGGAACTCGAAGCGCCCGTCCAGCCCGATGAAAACCGCCTCGCCCGGGGCCACGTCGCGCAGCACCTCGTGGCCGGTACCGTCCAGCGCCACCGACTCGCTGGCCACCATCACGGTGCCGTCCTTGCTCTGGCCCACGCACAACGGGCGGATGCCGAACGGATCGCGGAAGGCCAACAGGCCGTGGCCGGCGATCAGCGCCACCACCGCGTACGAGCCCTTGAGCCGCTTGTGCACCGCGCGCACCGCGGCGAACACCGCCTCGGTCTGCAGCTGGCCGTGCTCGCTGGCCTGGCCCAGCTCGTGCGCCAGCACGTTGAGCAGCACCTCGGAGTCGCTCTCGGTGTTGATGTGGCGGTGGTCGAGCTGGATCATCTCCTGCTTGAGCGCGTGCGCGTTGGTCAGGTTGCCGTTGTGCGCCATGACGATGCCGAACGGCGCGTTGACGTAGAAGGGCTGGGCCTCTTCCTCGCTGAAGGCGTTGCCGGCGGTGGGGTAGCGCACCTGGCCCAGGCCGCTGTTGCCCGGCAGGGCGCGCATGTTGCGGGTGCGGAACACGTCGCGCACCATGCCTTTGGCCTTGTGCATGAAAAACTTGCGTTCCAACTGCGTCACGATGCCGGCGGCATCCTGACCCCGGTGCTGCAACAGCAGCAACGCGTCATAGATCAACTGGTTGACCGGCGCTTGACTGACGACACCAACGATTCCACACATGTACGGGTCCTGGGTTCAAGGGAAATAGGGGACAAGGTTGTCGGGCATGGTGCCTTTGGCCGTGTGCAGACCGGCGTTGAGCCAGTCCGCCCCGACCGAGTGGCGCCAGGCCTCTTCTTCTTTTAAGGGGGTCAGGTTCACCACCAGCGCCAGGGCCAGCAGCATCACTGCGCCGCGCAGGGCGCCAAAGGCGGCCCCCAAAGCGCGGTCCACCGGGCGCAGACCGACGCTTTCGATGCCTTTCTTGACCAGCCAGGCAACGAAAGCCGCCGCGAACACGGTGGCGATGAAGACCACCGCAAAACCGGCGGCGTGGCGCAGCGGCTCGGCGGTGCTGCCCAGGGGCAGGTATGCGGCCGCGTCGGCGGCGTACCACTGGGCCAGGAAAAACGCCAGCACCCAGCCCGCGACCGACAGCACCTCGTACACCAGCCCGCGCCACAGCCCCAGCACCAGAGAGGCCAGCAGCACCAGCAGGAAGAACAGGTCGAGGCCGCCCATGGGGGTCAAAGGGTGAGCACAGCGGCGGGCAAGCCCAGCGCCTTGACCTTGGTGGCCGCGGCCTCGGCCTCGGCGCGGCTGTCGAACGGGCCCAGGCGCACGCGGATGCGCTTGCCCTCGGGCGTGTCGGCCACGTGGGTGTAGGTTTTCAGGCCGGCGCGCTCCAGCTTCTGCCGCACCTCCTGCGCGCGCGCCTGCTCGGCAAAGGCCCCCACCTGCACCACGGTGCGCACGGCGGTCGGCGCCGGCGGCTTGCCGTCGAGCAGGGCCTGGGCCCGGGCGGCGTCGGACGGCACGGGCGCGGCGGCGGGCTTGGCCGGTGGTTCGGGCGCTTTGGTCGGGGCCGGGGCCGCCGCCGCGGGGCGCGGGGGTTCGGGGGCCGGGGCGGGTGCCGTGGCAGCCACGGGCACGCTCGGCACCGGGATGGGCGCTGTCGGCAACACCTCTTCGCGTTCGGTCACGCCGGCCACCTGCACCTGGGCGGCCGGGGCCGCCGGCGCCACCACCAGGGGCGCCGCCGTGTGCTTGGCCGGGATGTCGATGGGGATGTCCACCGCGATCGGGCGCGGCTGGGTGTCGAACAGCAGCGGGAAACCGATCACCCCCGCCAGCACCAGCACGCTGGCCCCGATGAGCCGGTGCCGCGCGCGCCGCCGGATGGCCTCGATGGTGGGCGGCTGTGCCGGGCTGGGGTTGCCCTGCCCGCCGGAACGGAGATTGAACATGCGCCGGTTTCGCTGAGGGTGATCCGGCTGGGCCGGGGGGCGTGGGAGGCGGACGGCGGGGCGTCAGGCCTGCAGGTGCTTGGCGGACAAGCGCGGCACACCGTCGTGCAACACGCCACCCACGGTGAAGAAGGATCCAAAAACCACGATTCTATCAGCCGGGTCGGCCGCCGCGACCGCCGCGGCCAGCGCCGCCTGGGGGCTGGCGTGCTGGCTGGCGGCGGCGTCGGGGCGGGTGTTGGTGGCCGCCCAGCTCGCCGCCAGGTCACGCGCCTGGGCGGCGCGCGACAGGGGCAGGTCGGTGAAATACCAACGGTCGATCAGGGGGTTGATGCGCTCGAACATGGGCCGCAGGTCCTTGTCGGCCATGGCGCCGAACACCGCGTGGGTGGTCGGGTAAAAGCCCATGGCGTCCAGGTTTTCGGCCAGCGCCGCGACCGCGTGCGGGTTGTGCGCCACGTCCAGCACCAGGGTGGGCTGGCCGGGCACGATCTGGAAACGCCCAGGCAGCTCCACCAGCGCCAGCCCGGTGCGTACCGCCTGGGCGGTGACCGGCAGGCGCGGGTGCAGCGCCTCCAGCGCGGCCAGCACGCCAGCGGCGTTGACCAACTGGTTGGCGCCGCGCAGCGCCGGGTAGGCCAAGCCGCTGTAGCGGCGGGCGCGGCCGGTCCAGCCCCACTGCTGCTTGTCGCCGGCAAAGTGGAAGTCGCGACCCAGGCGCCACAGGTCGGCGCCCACCTCGCGGGCACGGTCCAGCACGCTCTGCGGCGGCACCGGGTCGCTCACCACCACCGGGCAGCCGGTGCGCATGATGCCCGCCTTCTCGTGGCCAATGGCCTCGCGGTCCGGCCCCAGGTACTCCATGTGGTCCAGGTCCACGCTGGTGATGACGGCGCAGTCCGCGTCCAGCAGGTTGACCGCGTCCAGCCGGCCGCCCAAACCGACCTCCAGAACAATCACGTCCAGCCCGGCGCGGGCCAGCGTCAGCACGATGGCCAGGGTGGTGAACTCGAAATAGGTGAGCGAGACCTCGGCCTCGCCGGGGCCGCCCCGGCGCGCGGCCTCCACGTCGGCAAAGGCGGGCAGCAGCTGTTCGGGCCGGACCAGGTCGCCCTGAATGCGGCAGCGCTCCTCGAAATGCACCAGGTGCGGCGAGGTGTACACGCCGGTGCGGTAGCCGGCCTGCTGGTAAATGGCCTCCAGCATGGC
The DNA here is from genome assembly GCF_011742065.1 of Aquabacterium sp. A08. Lineage (NCBI taxonomy): Bacteria > Pseudomonadati > Pseudomonadota > Betaproteobacteria > Burkholderiales > Sphaerotilaceae > Aquabacterium > Aquabacterium sp. A08. Next base: position 383 of record NZ_JAAQQT010000554.1, on the reverse strand, counting down.
GCAGGTGGAGCCCTTGCCGTTGGTGCCGCCCACGGTGACGACCGGGCAGGTCACGCCCAGGCCCTGCCCGCCGTTGAGGCGCTGGGCCACTGCGCGAACCCGCTCCAGGCCCATGTCGATGGTGGTGGGGTGCAGGCGTTCGCAGTGGGCCAGCCAGTCGGCCAGGGTGTGGGGCAGGTCGTTCATGGGCACGGGGAGGGTGGACGGCGCGGGGCCGAAAACGGTATTGTGCCCTGCAGCAAAGACCTTGCCGGCGCCGCGTTGCGGCACAATGGCCAGATGATCAAGGTTTATGGCATCCCGAACTGCGACACCGTGAAGAAAGCCCGCGCCTGGCTGACCGAGCGCGCCGTGCCGCACGAGTTCCACGACTTCAAGAAACA
>NZ_JAAQQT010000553.1:0-35842 GCF_011742065.1 Aquabacterium sp. A08 | reverse complement strand
ATGGTGGGTCGTGCGTGACTCGAACACGCGACCTACGGATTAAAAGTCCGCTGCTCTACCAACTGAGCTAACGACCCCACCGGAAACCGTGGCAACAAGCGTTGCTTGCTGCTAAGCCTTAAATTCTAATCCTTTTTTTGGCGTTTTTGACGAGGCCCCCATTTTTTTGCCGGCCAAGGCCCCGCTGGCCAAACCGTCCATGACCCAGCCGGCGGCGCACAGGCCGAAGGTCGCCGTCACCGCCACGCTGGAGCCGTAGCCGTGGCAGTTCAGCGAGCCGTCTGCCGCACCGTCCACGGCGCACGCGGCGTCTGGCGGGGCCACCGCTTCGCGGCTGAACACACAGGTCACGCCCATGGCGCCGGTGCGCGCGGCCGCGTGGTGTTTGCGCAGGCGGTAGCGCAGTTGGGCCAGCAGTGGGTCGTGGGTGGTGGCGTTCAGGTCGCCCACCTCCACCCGGTCGCCCCGGCGCTTACCACCCGCCGCCCCCACGCTCACCAAGGGCACCTGGGCACGCAGCGCCCACGCCGCCATCGCCACCTTGGCCGACATCTGGTCGCAGGCGTCCAGCACCACCAGCGGCCGGCCGCGGGCCAACGCCTGTTCCGCCAGTCCGGCCCAGTTGTCGGGGGTCACGAAATCGTCCACCGTGTGCACCGCCGCCCAGGGGTGGATGCCCGCGATGCGTTCGCGCATGGCGTCCACCTTGGCCCGGCCAAATTGCGCGGTCAGGGCGTGCACCTGGCGGTTGGTGTTGGACTCGCCCACGTGGTCCAGATCGACCAGCGTGAGGCAGCCCACACCGCTGCGCGCCAGCGCCTCGGTCGCCCAAGAGCCCACGCCGCCGATGCCGACCACCAGCACGTGGGCGTCGAAAATCCGCTGCGCCCCGGCGGGGCCATACAGGCGGCGCAGGCCGCCGAAGCGGCGCTCAAAGCCGGCGTGGTCCACGCCGGCGGTCGGGGATTCACTCACGTTCCAACAGCCACATCTGGAAACGCAGGCCCCCCACCGCCCCGGCCAGGATGCCAACCACCGCGAACACGCTGGTCAGGCTCAGGGTGGACAGGCCCGACAGGCCCTGGCCCACGGTGCAGCCCATGGCGGTGACGCCGCCCACACCCATGCACAGGGCCCCCACCAGGTGCAGCGCCGTGTCCTGGGTGCTGCGAAAGCCCTCCCATCGGAAGGTGCGGGTCGCCACCGCGTACAGCCAGGCACCGGCCACCACCCCCAGCACCGACACCACCGCCAGCGTCAGCACCTTGGAGCTGTCGCTGAAGTAAATCAGCCAGTCCAGCGTGTAGGCCATGGGCGCGGTGAAGGTGAGCGACTCCATGCGGCCGGAGTTGGTGGCCAGGTACACCGCCTCCAAGGTGTCCGGGTGCTCGGCGACAAAGCCGAGCCGGCCGGTCACCCACCACATGGCCGCCACCGTGGCGCCAATGCCCAGGCCCGCCAGCCAGTTGTTGGCGTCGGTGCGAAAGCCGGTGCCGAGCAACGCCCACCCCACCAGCGCCAGCCCCACGGCCCCGCCCAGCCACAGGCCGGTCTCGGCCGGCGCCCAGCCTTGCGCCTGGGCCAGCCAGGCCACCACGCTGCTGCCGGGCGACAGGTCAAAAGCGACCCGGTCCACGGTGTTCACCCGCAGCACCGCGGTCAGGCCGCGCAGCGTGGCAAAGGCGGCCACGCCCATGACGAAAAACACCACCAGCGACTTGAGGCTGCCGGCGCCGATGCGCACCAGCGTCTTGCTGCCGCAACCCGAACCCAGCACCATGCCAAAACCGAACAGCGCCCCGCCCACCAGAGCCGACAACCAGATCACCCGGCCCCCGGCGTAGATGGTCTGGGCCGGGTCGATCCAGCCCAGCCAGGCCATGGTGTGAAAAGCCACCATGGCCACGCCCACGGCCATGCCCCACATGCGCATGCGGGTCCAGTCGCCCATGTTGACGATGTCGCTGACGGCGCCCATGGTGCAGAAGTGGGTGCGCTGGGCAATGAGCCCGAACGCGATCGACACGGCAAAGGCGGCCCACAGCACCTGCGTGTGGAGGTGTTGGATGTCGGAAATTTCCATGCCGCGGATTGTAGAGGCCCGCGCCCACCGGGCACGGGCCTGGGGTCGGGCGCGAAGGGTCAGCGCAGGCGGGCCAGGCGGTCCTTGGCCGCGACGGCGGCCTCAGAATCCGGGTAGGTCTTGACCACGTTCTGCAGCGTGGCCTTGGCGCTGCGCGCGTCCTTGAGTTCCAAGTGGCAGTTGGCGATGGCCAGCAGGGCCTCGGGCGCCCGCGGGTGCTTGGGCGCCAGACTCAGCAAGCGCTGGTAGCTGTCGATGGCCGGTTTGTAGCTGCGCAGGGCGTACTGGGCGTTGCCCTGCCAGTACAAGGCCACCGGCACGTAGCCGCTGTTGGGGTAGCGCGTCAGGAACTGGCCGTGCTGTTGCACCGCGCCGGCAAAATCGGCGGCGCGCAACGCGGTCATGGCCGCCTCGAAAGCGGCCTTTTCCTCGGGCTTGGCGGTGAACTCCTGGCCCTCCAGCGTCACCTGGACCGGCTCCAATGGCCGCAGCCGCTGGTCGATGGCGCCGGTGACGTCCCGCTGCTGGCGCTGCAGTTCGGCCAGGTCGCGCGCCAGGCGCTCGTTCTGGCCGCGCAACTCGGCCACCTCACGGCGCAGGCCTTCGATCTGGTTGACCAGGTCGAGCAGGCTGCGGCGCAGCGGCGAGATGCCGTTGTCCAGCTCCTGGGTCAGCTGTCGGTCGGCCGCCTCGGCGGCCTGGCGGTTGGCCTCAACCCGCGCGCGCAGGTCGATGATGGCCCGGCGCGCCTCGTCGTCACCGAACAGCGCGGCGTGGCCGCTGCCCGCCGCGGCCCACAGGCCCAGTGCCAGCACCAGCGGCCGACAGGCCGCACGGAACCGGCCGGGGCGCGTCCACAGGTCGGTCGCGCTCATCAGCGGTAGCTCAGTTCCACCCGGCGGTTGAGGCGGTAGGCCTCCTCGTCGGCGCCGGGATTGGCCGGCTTTTCCTTGCCAAAGCTCACCGATTCGACCTGCGCCTCGGCCACGCCCAGCAGGGTCAGCGAACGGCGCACCGCGTCGGCACGCTTCTGGCCCAGGGCCAGGTTGTATTCGCGGCCACCGCGCTCGTCGGTGTGGCCTTCGAGCACCACGCGGCGCTGGCGGTCGGCGTTCAGGAAGCGGGCGTGGCCTTCCAGCGTCGCCCCGAATTCGGCGCGCACGGAAAAGTCGTCGTAGTCGAAGTAGATGACCCGCGCCAGGTTCTTTGGGGGCTGACCCAGGGCGTCCGCGCCGGCCTGCACGCCGGTCACGCCGCGCGGGTCGCCGCCGGGCAGGCCAGTTGCACCGCCCCCGGCCCCGACCTGGTCCACCGGCACGCCGGAGCGGTCCGAGACCGGCACGTTCTCATCGAGCTTGACGCTGGAGCCGCAACCGGCGAGCAAGGCCGCCACCAGCGCGCCGGCCAGGCCCAGCCGCCAACGGGACGCAAAAACGGACGGGGCCGACAGGATGTGGGTGGGGGAGTGAAGGCGTGCAGACATGGTGTGCAGGAAGGGGTGGAACGGGTGGGGTGAAAGAAAAGGGGGCAGGTCAGCGCAGGAACGGGCCCCAGTCGGGCTCGCGGATGCTGCCGGGCACGCTGGCCAGGCGGGTCTTGATGCGGCCGTCGAGCGTGGTGGTCATCAGCGACTCGCGGCCCTGCACCTTGGTGGCATACATGATGAGGCGGCTGTTGGGCGCGAAGCTGGGGCTTTCGTCGGCGGTGGTGTCGGTCAGGGTGTTGAAGTTGCCGCTGGCCAGGTCCATGACGCGCAGCTTGAAGGCGCCGCCGACCCGCGCCACGAAGGCCATGGAGCGGCCGTCGGGGCTGATCGCGGGCGAGATGTTGTAGTTGCCATCGAAGGTGACGCGGGTGACGTCGCGGCCATTGCTGGCCATGCGGTAAATCTGCGGCGAGCCGCCCCGGTCGCTGACGAAGTACACACTCTTGCCGTCGGGCGAGAACGCCGGTTCGGTGTCGATGCCGCTGGTCTGCGTCAAGCGCTGCGGCTGGCCGCCGTTGGGGTCCAGCGCGTAAATCTGGGAACTGCCGCCCAGGGTCAGGGTGGCCAGCACCTGGCGACCGTCGGGCGACCAGGCCGGCGCGCTGTTGGACCCGCGGAAGCTGGCCAGCAAGCGACGCCGGCCGGTGGCCACCTCGTGGGTGTAGATGACCGGCTTGCGCGACTCGAACGACACGTAGGCCAGTTGTGTGCCGTTGGGTGCCCAGGCCGGAGAAATGATGGGCTCCGGGCTGGCCAGGGCGGACTGGGCGTTTTCGCCGTCGGCGTCGGCCACCCACAGCTGGTGGCGCTCGCCCTGCTTGGAGACGTAGGCAATGCGGGTGGAAAACACGCCGGGGTCGCCGATGAGTTTTTCATAGACGTAGTCGGCCACGCGGTGGGCGGCCAGGCGCAGGTCGGCCGCGGCCACCGGGAAACTGACCCCGCCCAGGTCCTGGGCGCGCACCACGTCCCAGAGGCGGAAGCGCACGTCGTAACGGCCGTCGGCCAGGCGCGCCACGCTGCCGGTCAGCAGGGCGTCGGCGCCGCTGCTGCGCCAGGGGCCCAGGTCGGGGCGCGCCATCTCGTCGAGCACCGCGGTGCTGCCGGGCGTGTGGCGCAACTGGCCGCTGCGCTCCAGGTCGGCGCGCACGATGGCGGCCACGTCCTGCGGCACCCCGGCCACGGTCTTGAACGGGGCGATGGCGAACGGGATCTGCTGCAGCCCCACCCCCGACACCTCGACCCGGAACTGGGCCCAGCCGCTGCCGCTGGCGGCCCAGACACCGGCCCCGCCCAACCAGGTCAGGCACTGGCGGCGGTCAAGGGCGGGCAGCGGGCGGGCGGACGTCAAAGGCATGGCGGTGGGTGCTGGCGGGGGCCAGTGGGCAAAGTGGAATCGGTCGCGCCGATAATACCGGACACGCCACGTCCCCCTGTGACCCTTTGTGCCAGAAAGGTTCCCGGACGGGGCACCACGCCCACCCAGACCCGACGCGGCCCAGACCTTGACCGACACGCCCCCTTCCCCCGCCGCCGCCCCGCCGCTGCCGCAACGCCTGCGCCGCCTGTGGCCCTACTTCCGCCAGGGCCGCGCCGGCCTGGGGCTGGCCCTGGCCGGCACCTTGCTTGCGGCGCTGACCGAGCCGGCCATTCCCGCCTTGCTCAAGGCCCTGCTGGACCAGGGCTTTGCCGCCGACGCCTTCCCGCTGTGGATGGTGCCGGCCGCGCTGATGGGCCTGTTCACGCTGCGCGGGGTGGCCACCTTCCTGGCCAACTACGGCCTGAACCACACCGCCACCCAGGGCATGGTGACGCTGCGCCGGGCCATGTTCGCCCGGCTCAACAGCGCCCGGCTGGAGCTGTTCGCGCAGCAAAGCGCCAGCAAGCTGTCCAACACCCTGGTGTACGAGGTGCAAGGCGGTACCACCCTGCTGGTCGGGGCGCTGCTGACCAGCGTGCGCACGGTGCTGACCATCGCCGCCCTGCTGGTCTACCTGCTTTACCTCAACTGGGCGCTGACGCTCATCGTGCTGGCGCTGTTCCCACCGCTGGCCTGGGTCATGCGCGCCCTGTCCAAACGGCTCTACCACATCACCCGCAGCAGCCAGCACGCCACCGACGAGCTGGCCTACGTGGTGGAGGAAAACGTGCTGGCCCACCGCATGGTGCGCCTGCACGGCGCCCAGGCCCAGCAGGCCGAGCGTTTCGAGGGACTCAACCAGGCCCTGCGCCGGCTGGCCATGAAGTCCACCGTGGCCGCTTCGGCCATGACGCCGCTGAGCCAGCTGCTGGCCGCCGCGGCCCTGTCGGCGGTGGTGATGGTGGCGCTGTGGCAGAGCGGCAGCGGCGCCACCGTGGGCGGCTTTGTCGGCTTCGTCACCGCCATGCTGATGCTGATCACCCCGATCCGCCAGCTCTCGGACCTGGCCGGCACCATCACCCGGGGCCTGGCGGCGCTGGAGCGCGGGCTGGCGCTGATCGAGCAGACCGCCGAGCAGACCGGCGGCACGCACCGCACGCCGCGCGCCCGGGGCGAGGTGGCCCTGGAGGGCGTGTGGGTGCGCTACGGCGACAAGCCGGGCGCGGCGCTGCGCGGCATCGACCTGCACCTGCGCCCCGGCGAGGTGGTGGCCCTGGTCGGCCCCTCGGGTTCGGGCAAAACGACGCTGGCCAACCTGCTGCCACGCTTTGTCGAGGCCAGCACGGGCCAGGTCCGCCTGGACGGCGTGCCCCTGCCCGACTGGGACCTGGGCAACCTGCGCACCCAGTTCGCCATGGTCAGCCAGGACGTGGTGATGCTCAACGACACGCTGGCCCACAACGTGGCCCTGGGCGACACGGTGGACGAGGCCCGGGTGCGGTCGGCCCTGGAGGCGGCCAACCTGGGCGAGCTGGTGCAGAAACTGCCGCAGGGCCTGCACACCGTGGTCGGCCACAACGCCACCGAGCTGTCGGGCGGCCAGCGCCAGCGCCTGGCCATCGCCCGGGCGGTGTACAAGAACGCCCCCCTGCTCATTCTGGACGAAGCCACCTCGGCGTTGGACAACGAATCCGAACGGCTGGTGCAGGAAGCCCTGGCGCGGCTGATGCGCGGGCGCACCACGCTGGTCATCGCGCACCGGCTCTCCACCATCGAGCACGCGGACCGGGTGGTGGTGCTGGCCGACGGGCAGATCGTCGAACAGGGCACCCACACCGAACTGCTGGCCGCCCAAGGCGCCTACGCCCGCCTGCAGGCGCAAAGCCTGGGCCGCGAGACCCTGGCCGACGGCGGCTGAAGCGCCAGCTCAGAGCAGCACGATGTCGTACTGCTCCTGCGTCATGCTGCCCTCGCTCTGCAGCGAAATCGGCTTGCCGATGAAATCGCTCAGGCCGGCCAGGTGGGCGCTTTCCTCGTCCAGGAACAGCTCGATCACCTGGGGCGAGGCCACCACGCGGAACTCGCGCGGGTTGAAGGCGCGCGCTTCGCGCAGGATTTCGCGCAGCACGTCGTAGCAGACGGTGCGGGCGGTCTTGACCTGGCCCTTGCCACCGCAGGCGGCGCAGGGTTCGCTCAACAGCTGCGCCAGCGACTCGCGGGTGCGCTTGCGCGTCATCTCCACCAGGCCCAGCTGCGAAAACCCGCCGATCATGGTCTTGACCCGGTCCCGAGCGAGCTGCTTGCGGAACTCGGCCAGCACCGCCTCGCGGTGGTCTTCGCGCACCATGTCGATGAAGTCCACGATGACGATGCCGCCCAGGTTGCGCAACCGCAGTTGGCGGGCGATGGCCTGCGCGGCCTCCAGGTTGGTGCGGAACACCGTGTCGTCGAAGTTGCGTGCCCCCACGAAACCGCCGGTGTTCACGTCCACCGTGGTCAACGCCTCGGTCTGGTCGATCACCAGGTAGCCGCCGGACTTCAGGTCCACCCGGCGCCCCAGGGCGCGGGCCATGTCCTCGTCGATGTGGTACAGGTCGAAGATCGGGCGCTCGCCGCTGTAGAGCCGCAGGCGCTCCAGCGTGCTCGGCATGTACTCGCGGGCAAAGGCCTGCAGCCCCTCGTGCTGCTCGCGCGAGTCGACATGGATGGACTGGGTCTGCGCCCCCACCAGGTCGCGCAACACCCGCTGCAGCAGGGTCAGGTCCTGGTGCAGCAGGGTGGCCGGCGGCTGGCGCGCGGCCGAGGCCTTGATGTGCGCCCAGGTCTTGCGCAGGTAGGCGATGTCCTCGGCCAGCTCCTCGTCGCTGGCGTCCTCGGCGTTGGTGCGCAGGATGAAGCCGCCTCCGCCGTCGGCGGTGAGGGCCACCAGCCGCTGGCGCAGCGCCTCGCGCTGGGCGTAGGGGATTTTTTGCGAGACACCGAGGTGCTTGTCCTGCGGCAGAAACACCAGCAGCCGCCCGGCGATGCTGATCTGCGCCGTCAGCCGCGCGCCTTTGGTGCCGATCGGGTCCTTGAGCACCTGCACCATCAGCGCCTGGCCCTCGAAGATCTGCCGCTCGATCGGCAGCACCCCGGCGGCGTTGGCGGCGGCGGCCACGGCCGGTGCGCCGTCGGCCGCGGCCTGGCCACTGGCCACCAGGGGCGCCTTGTCCTTGCCGGCGTGGCGCGCGGTGATGTTGGGCAGCAGGTCGGCCACGTGCAGAAACGCCGCGCGGTCCAGCCCCACGTCGATGAAGGCCGACTGCATGCCGGGCAGCACGCGCGAGACCTTGCCCAGGTAGATGTTGCCGACCAGGCCGCGCTCCAGCGTGCGCTCGATGTGCACCTCCTGCACCGCGCCCTGCTCCACCACCGCCACGCGGGTTTCCTGCGGCGACCAGTTGATGAGTATGTCTTGTGCCATGCCGCGATTACAGCAGACGCAGACCGGCGGCGCGCAGCACCTGCGCCGTCTCGTAGGCGGGCAGGCCCATGATGCCGGTGTAGCTGCCGCTGATGCGCTGCACCCACAGCCCGGCCAGGCCCTGGATGCCGTAGGCGCCGGCCTTGCCCATGGGCTCGCCGGTGTCCACGTAGCGGCGGATGTCGGCCGCACTCCATTCGCCAAAGGTCACCTGCGAGCGGCTCAGCGCCTGCCAGACCTGGCCCTTGTGGGCCACGGCCACCGCGGTCAGCACCTGGTGGGTGCGTCCGGCCAGGCGCTGCAGCATGCGCTGCGCGTCGGCCTTGGACGCTGGCTTGCCCAAAATGTCGCGGCCTAGCGCCACCGTGGTGTCGGCGCACAGCACCGGCCCCGGTGGCAGGCCACGGCGCTGCAGCCGTGCCACGGCGGCGTCCAGCTTGTGGCGGGTGACGCGCTGCACGTAGTGCGCCGGCGCCTCGGCCGGGCGCACCGCCTCCAGCGCCTCGGCGTCTTCGTCGGCGTCGGGCAACAGCGCCTCGCAGCGCACGCCCCACTGGGTCAGCAGGTCGCGCCGGCGCGGGCTTTGCGAAGCGAGGTACACCCAAGGGGCGGCGGCTTCGCCGGTGGCGGGGGGCATGTCGTCACTCCCGGTGGTAAGGGTGGTTGGCGTTGACCGACCAGGCCCGGTAGAGCTGCTCGATCAGCAGCACCCGCGCCATGGCGTGGGGCAGCGTCAGGTCGGACAGGCGGATGCGCAGGTGCGCCGCGGCCTTGAAGGCGGGGTCCAGCCCGTCCGGGCCGCCGATGACCAGGGCCACGTCGTCGCCGGCCATCTGCCATTCGCGCAGGTGCCTGGCCAGGGCCACAGTGGTCAGGCCGGTGCCGCGCTCGTCCAGCGCCACCACCCGGGCGCCTTTGGGGATGGCCGCCTCGATGCGGGCCCGCTCGGCCGCCAGCAGGGTGTCCAGGGTCTTGGAGCCGCGTGGCTCGGTCTTGACGGTCTTGACCTCCACCCGGCAATCGGGCGGGAAGCGTTTGGCGTAGTCGTCGTAGGCGGTCTGGGCCCAGTCGGGCATGCGCTGCCCGACCGCGACGATGACCAGCTTCATGCCTGCTTGGCGGCGGCCGGGGTCTTGCGCGGGGCGCGCGGAACAGCGCTGGCCGCTTTCGCCGGCGCCTTCTTGGCCGCGGGCTTGGCCGCCGCGCTGGCCTGGGCCACAGACTTGCGGGCCGCGGCCTTCTTGGCCGTGGGGGCGTTGACCTTGACCACCGCGACCGGCGCGCTGGCGGTGCGCGCGGTGCCCGCTGCACGGGCGCTGCGGGGCTTGGTGGCGGCCGCACCCGCCGCCGGGCGGGCGGCCGAACGCGCCGGCGCCGCCGTACCAGCGGCTTTGCGGGCCGGGGTTTTGCGCGGGGCCGCCTCGGCTGCGGCGGCCGGGGCCTTGGCGCGGGTTTTCGGCTTCGCCGGCTTCGGCTCGGCCGGCTTGGGCTCCAGGGCCTTGGCCTGGGCGGCGTGCTTCAGACGCACCGGCTTGTCGCCCCAGATCTCTTCCAGGCGGTAGTACTGGCGGATGCTGGGCTGCATCACGTGCACCACGGCCGCGCCGCAGTCCACAATGATCCATTCGCCGTTTTCCTCGCCCTCGGTGCGGGGCTTGTCGAAACCGGCCTCGCGCACCGCGTCGCGCACGCTGGCCGCCAGGGCCTTGGTCTGGCGGTTGGAGGTGCCGCTGGCGATGATGACCCGTTCGAACAGCGGCGACAGCACCTCGGTGTTGAAGACCTGGATGTCTTGCGCCTTGACGTCTTCCAGGCCGTCCACAATGGCGCGCTGGAGTTTCTGGATGTTCTTTTTGACGGCGGTTTCGCTGGTCATGTAGGCGTTTCGTAAAGGTGGTGATCGGAAATATAACGCGCAACGCCCGCGGGCACCAGCACGTCCAGATCGGGGAAGCGCCGGCTCTGGCCGTGCACGTGGGCACGCACCGCGGTGGCGCTGATGTTGTGCAGTGGCATGTCCAGGCGCACAAACGGGATGTCGATGCCGCTCAGGTCCTGTTCCAGCCGCTGCGCGGGGTCGGCGTCGGCCCCGATGTGCAAGGCACGGTTGGCCACGGCCAGTGTGGCCAGGGCCAGCACCTCGGGCCAGCGCACCCAGCTCTTGAAGGCCAGCAGCTGATCGGCCCCCAGCACCAGGAACAGCTCGGCCCCGGGGTACTGGCGGGCCAGTTCGGCCAGTGTGTCGGCGGTGTAGGACGGCCCGGTCCGCTCAATTTCACGCGGGTCGATGCACACCTTGGGCAAGCCCTCGAAGGCGCGCTCGCACATGGCCAGGCGGTGCCCGGCCGGCGTCAGGGCGCGGGTCTTGTGCCAGGCCTGGCCGGTGGGCAGCACGTGCAGCACGTCCAGCCGCAGCTGTGCCAGCACGGTTTCGGCCAGGGCACGGTGCGCCCAGTGCGGCGGGTCGAACGCCCCGCCGAACATGCCCACGCGCCGGGGCGTGCCCGGCTGCGGTGCAGGGGTCACAGCCAATCCCGGCGCACCAGGAATTCGTGGACCAGCCGGTGCTCGGGCGTGCCCGGCACGGGTTGTTCGTTGTAGGCCCAGCGCACCAGCGGTGGCATGGACAGCAGGATGGACTCGCTGCGCCCACCGGATTGCAGCCCGAAGTGGGTGCCCCGGTCCCAGACCAGGTTGAATTCGACGTAACGTCCGCGCCGGTAGAGCTGGAACTGGCGCTCGCGCTCGCCGTAGGCGCTGGCCACGCGCCGCTGCACGATGGGCAGGTAGGCGTGCAGGAAGGCATCGCCCACGGCCTGCGTCATGGCAAAGCCGCCGTCAAAGCCCAACTCGGAAAAATCGTCGTAGAACACACCGCCAATGCCGCGCTGCTCCTGCCGGTGTTTGTTGCAGAAGTAGTCGTCGCACCAGGTTTTGAAGCGCGGGTATTTGTCGGCGCCGAAAGGCTGCAAGGCGTTGGCACAGGTGCGGTGAAAGTGCACCGCGTCTTCTTCGAACCCGTAGTAGGGTGTCAGGTCCATGCCGCCGCCGAACCAGCTCACCGGCTCGCCGCCGTTCACCGGGGTGGCGGTGATCATGCGCACGTTCATGTGCACCGTGGGCACGTAGGGGTTGCGCGGGTGGAACACCAGCGACACGCCCAGCGCCTCGAACGGCGCACCCGCCAGCTCCGGCCGGTGCTGGGTGGCCGACGGCGGCAGCTTGGGGCCGCTGACGTGCGAAAACCCGCAACCCGCGCGCTCGAACACCGGGCCGTCTTCCAGGATCTGGGTGATGCCGTTGCCCTGCAGCGCGTAGCCCGGCGCTTTTTCCCAGCCGTCGGACACAAAGGCCTTGCCGTCGATTTCGGAAATGGCCGAGGTGATGCGCTGCTGCAGGCCCAGCAGGTATTCGCGCATGGCCAGGGTGTGGGCGTGGCTCATGCCTGCAAGGCCCGGTGGCCGATGTCGCGGCGGTACTGCATGCCCTCGAAGGCCACGCCGTCCACCAGTTCGTAGGCGCGGCGCTGCGCGTCGGCCACCGTGGCCCCCAGCGCCGTGGCGCACAGCACGCGTCCGCCGGAGGTGACCACCCGGCCCTCTTTCATGGCGGTGCCGGCGTGGAACACGACCGCATCGGCCTGGTCGGCCGGCAGGCGGGTGATGGCGTCGCCCTTGCGCGGCTGCATCGGGTAACCGTGGGCAGCCAGCACCACGCCCAGGGCGCAGCGCTCGTCCCACTGCAGGGTGATCTCGCTCAGGCGCTGTTCGGCCGCGGCCAGCATCACCTCGGCCAGGTCGCTCTGCAGGCGCATCATGATGGGCTGGGTTTCCGGGTCGCCCATGCGGCAGTTGAATTCCAGCGTCTTGACCGAACCGTTGGGCTCGATCATCAGGCCGGCGTACAGGAAGCCGGTGTAGGGAATGCCGTCTTGCTCCATGCCTTTGATGGTAGGCAGGATGATTTCTTCCATGGCGCGGCGGTGCACCTCGGGCGTCACCACCGGCGCGGGCGAATAGGCGCCCATGCCACCGGTGTTGGGGCCCTGGTCGGCGTCCAGCAGGCGCTTGTGGTCCTGGCTGGTGGCCAGGGCGGTCACGGTTTTGCCGTCGCACAGCACGATGAAGCTGGCCTCCTCGCCCTGCAGGAAGGATTCGATCACCACCCGCGCGCCCCCGGCGTTGTGGGCCACGCCCAGCTTGTTGTCCAGCAGCATGAAGTCGATGGCTTCGTGCGCTTCCGTACTGGTCATCGCCACCACCACGCCCTTGCCGGCGGCCAGGCCGTCGGCCTTGACCACGATGGGCGCGCCCTCGCGGTCCACGTAGGCGTGGGCCGCGGCGGCGTCGGTGAAGGTTTCGTACGACGCGGTGGGGATGCCGTGGCGCTTCATGAAGGCTTTGGAGAAAGCCTTGGAGCTTTCCAACTGCGCGGCCGCCTTCGTGGGGCCGAAGATGGCCAGGCCGTGGGCGCGGAACTCATCCACCACGCCGGCCGCCAGCGGCGCCTCGGGGCCGACCACGGTGAGCGCAACGCCTTCGGCCTGCGCCCACTCGCGCAGCGCGCGCACGTCGGTGATGTCGATGTTCGTCAGGCCAGCGTCCAGCGCGGTGCCGCCGTTGCCCGGGGCCACGAAAACCTGTGCCACGCGCGGCGACTGCTTCATCTTCCAGGCCAGCGCGTGTTCGCGCCCGCCACCGCCCACCACCAGCACTTTCATCTTGTCGCTCATTCGTTGATTTCCGCGTTGTGGAAGACGTTTTGCACGTCGTCCAGGTCTTCCAGCACGTCCAGCAGCTTCTGCATCTTGGCGGCGTCGTCGCCGGCCAGTTCGATGGTGTTGTCGGCGCGCATGGTCACCTCGGCCACCTCGGGTGTCAGACCAGCGGCCTCCAGCGCGTTCTTCACCGCTTCAAAGTCGGCCGGGGCGGTCAGCACCTCGATCGCGCCCTCGTCGTCGGTCACCACGTCTTCGGCGCCGGCTTCTAACGCCACTTCCATCACCCGGTCTTCGGAGGTGCCGGGCGCGAACACCAGCTGGCCACAGTGCTTGAACTGGAACGCCACCGAGCCTTCGGTGCCCAGGTTGCCGCCGTATTTGCTGAAGGCGTGGCGCACTTCGGCCACGGTGCGCACGCGGTTGTCGGTCATGGTGTCCACGATGATGGCCGCGCCGCCGATGCCGTAGCCCTCGTAGCGGATTTCCTCGTAGTTCACATCTTGCAAGGCGCCCGAGGCCTTGTCGATGTTGTACTTGACGCGGTCGGCCGGCATGTTGGCGGCCTTGGCCTTGTCCACCGCCAGGCGCAGGCGCGGGTTGGCGCTCAGGTCGGGGCCGCCCTGGCGCGCCGCCACCGTGATCTCGCGGATGATGCGCGTCCAGATCTTGCCGCGTTTTTCATCCTGCCGGCCCTTGCGGTGCTGGATGTTGGCCCATTTGCTATGACCTGCCATGAAAACCCTCGTGAATTTCGTGTACGCTGATTCTTGAATAACCGGGTATTGTACTTTTCACCCACCGCCGGAGCGCCGCCATGACCGAACCCCTGCTGATCGCCCGCCACGGCAACACCGAATGCCTGCTGCTGCCCGACCGCGCCAACCGCCACGGCCTCATCACCGGCGCCACCGGTACCGGCAAGACCGTGACCCTGCAGACCCTGGCCGAAGGCTTCTCGCGCATCGGCGTGCCGGTCTTCATGGCCGACGTCAAGGGCGACCTCACCGGCATCAGCCAGGCGGGTCAGATCGGCGGCAAGCTGGCCCAGGTGCTGGCCGACCGGGGCATCGCCTTGCCCGAGCCGGTGGCCTGCCCCACCACCCTGTGGGACGTGTTCGGCGAACAAGGCCACCCGGTGCGCGCCACCGTGAGCGACATGGGCCCCCTGTTGTTGGCCCGCATGCTGGACCTGAACGACACCCAGGCCGGTGTGCTGAACCTGGTGTTCAAGATCGCCGACGACCACGGCCTGCTGCTGCTCGACCTGAAAGACCTGCGCGCCATGCTGCAGCACGTGGGCGACCACGCGAAGCAGTTCACCACGGAATACGGCAACATCAGCGCGGCCAGTGTGGGGGCCATCCAGCGCGGCCTGCTGCAAATCGAGCAACAGGGCGGCGACCGCTTCTTTGGCGAGCCCATGCTCGACATCGCCGACTTCATGCAAACCGTGGGCGGCCGGGGGGTGGTCAACATCCTCGCCGCGGACAAGCTGCTGAACGCGCCGCGCCTGTACGCCACCTTCCTGCTGTGGATGCTGAGCGAACTGTTCGAGCAGTTGCCCGAAATCGGCGACCCCGACAAGCCCAAGCTGGTGTTCTTCTTCGACGAGGCGCACCTGCTGTTCAACGAGGCGCCCAAGGTGCTGGTCGAACGCATCGAACTGGTGGTGCGGCTGGTGCGCTCCAAGGGCGTGGGGGTGTATTTCGTCACCCAGAACCCGCTGGACATCCCCGACAGCGTGCTGGGCCAGTTGGGCAACCGGGTGCAGCACGCGCTGCGCGCCTTCACCCCGCGCGACCAGAAGGCGGTGAAAGCCACCGCGCAGACCATGCGCCCCAAGGCGGGCCTGGACATCGAAGCGGCCATCACCGAACTGGCCGTGGGCGAGGCGCTGGTGAGCCTGCTGGACGCCAAGGGCCGGCCGTGCGAGACCGAACGGGTCTATGTGCTGCCGCCGGGCAGCCAGATCGGCCCGATCACTCCGCCGCAGCGCCAGGCGCTGTTGCAGGACTCGCTGGTGGCCGGCGTGTACGAAAAAGTGCTGGACCGAGAAAGCGCCCACGAGGTGCTGCGGGGCCACGCAGCGGCCCGTGGCGGCGCGGATGACACGGCGGGCACAGCGGCCGGCACGGTGCGCGCGCCCCAGGTGCCCGGCGGTGCCCCGGCCACGGCGGCGGGTGGCGGCCTGGGTCAGGTGGTCAACGAGGCCCTGTTTGGCCGCACCGGCCCGCGCGGCGGCCAGTACGACGGCCTGGTGCAAACCATGGCCAAAACCGCGGCGCGCAGCGTGGCCAGCGGGCTGGGGCGGCAACTGGTGCGCGGGCTGCTGGGCGGCCTGCTCGGCGGCAAACGCTGACTCCTGCCCTGCGCCTTCAGGAACCGGCCGGGGCTGCGCTGGCGCTCACCAATTGCCGGTCAGGGCCTCGGCGTAGTCGTACAGCGCGCCCAGGATGGCTTCGGCGCGCTCGTCCCCGCGCTCGCTGGCCTGCTCGGCCAGAGCATCGATGCGCTCGGACAAGGCCTCCACGGTGAGCGCCCCCTCGGCCCCCTCCAGCAGGCGGCCCATGCAATGCGCCTGCCAGCGCCCGGCCTCGTGCGGTTGCAAGGTGTCGGGGTGGTTGCGGGCGCGGTAGCGGAACACCAGTTCGGGCAGGCGTTCGTCGTCGAAGCCGGTCTGCCACCAGGCCGGGTCGGCCGGGTTCAGGGTTTTGAGGTGGTTCAGACGGCGGCGGTCGGCCGCCTCAACGAAACCGCCATACAGGTCCTGGTCCACATCGGGCCGCTCGGCCGGGGCGGTCGGCGCGTACACCTGCTGCCACAGCCCGCTCAGGTCGGGCAAGGCGGCGGCGCGTTCGGCGTGGGCCTGGGCCTGCGCCAGGTCCACCCCCCAGCGCTCGGCCAGTTCCGGGCGCAGGGTGCGCAGGTTGCCCACCACCATCGGCGACTTGTTCATCTGCAGCGTCTTGACCGGCAGGCGCGCCACGCCTTCGGGCAGGTCGGCGCTGCGGGTGAACAGCCGCAGCCGGGCCTCGTCGGCGGTCAGGCTGGCCAGCGGGGTGGGGTCGAAAGCCAGGTCCCAGGCCAGCACCTCGTTGCGGTTGCGCGGGTGGCTGGCCAAGGGCCACATCAGGGCCAGGCAGCCGCGCTCGGCCGGGAACATGCCGGAGACGTGCAGAAACGGCCGGACCTGGCCCGGCGCGGCGGGCAGGCCCAGTTCGGCCATCACGCGGTCTTTCTTGTGCAGGCCAAAGGCAAAGTCGAACAGCTTGGGCTGGTGCTGGCGGATCAAGCGGGCCACGGCGATGGTGGCGCGCACGTCGGACAGGGCGTCGTGCGCCGCCTCGTGGGCGATGCCGTTGGCCCGGGTCAGGTCCTCCAGCTTGAAGCTGGGGCGGCCGTCGGGCTTGCGCGGCCAGGCGATGCCTTCCGGCCGCAGGGCGTAGGTCAGGCGCACCACGTCCAGCAGGTCCCAGCGGCCACAACCGTTCTGCCATTCCCGGGCGTAGGGGTCGATCAGGTTGCGCCAGAACAGGAAGCGGGTGAACTCGTCGTCGAAACGCAGGGTGTTGTAGCCCACGCCCACGGTGCCGGGCTGGGCGAATTCGGCCTCCAGCCGGGCGGCAAAGGCGTGTTCGGGCAGGCCCTGTTCCAGGCACAACTGGGGCGTGATGCCGGTGATCAGGCAGCTCTCGGGGTCGGGCAGGTAGTCCGGCGCCGGGCGGCAGTAGAGCATCAGCGGCTCGCCAACCTCGTTGAGCTCCGCGTCGGTGCGGATGGCGGCGAACTGGGCCGGCCGGTCGCGGCGCGGGCTGATGCCGAAGGTTTCGTAGTCGTGCCAGAGAAAGGTGTGGGTGTTCATGCCAGCTCGCGGTGGGTTCGCTCGATTATTGACGGGCCCGCGGGCGCTGCCCATCCCCGGTTTGGGGGAGGCGCGCCCAGAAAAAAGCCGGTGAGGTCGTCACCGGCTGAGGAGGGAGGGGGCGCGCGTCAGTCGGCCGTGGCCTCTTCGGGCTCGTGCGGCTCGGCCTTGGTCGACCGCTCTTTCTTGGGCAGCGGCTGGATGTCCAGCTTCACCTCGGGCTTGTCTTCGACGCTGGCGTCGATGTCCACCGTCAGGCGGCCACCCTCGGTCAGGCGACCGAACAGCAGCTCGTCGGCCAGCGCGCGGCGGATGGTGTCCTGGATCAGGCGCTGCATCGGGCGCGCGCCCATCAGCGGGTCGAAACCCTTCTTGGCCAGGTGCTTGCGCAGGTCGTCGGTGAAGGCGACCTCCACCTTCTTCTCGGCCAGTTGCTGCTCCAGTTGCAACAGGAACTTGTCCACCACGCGCAGGATGATCTGCTCGTCCAGCGGCTTGAAGCTGACGATGGCGTCCAGGCGGTTGCGGAACTCGGGCGTGAACAGGCGCTTGATGTCGGCCATCTCGTCGCCGGCCTGGCGCGGGTTGGTGAAACCGATGGTGGACTTGTTCATCGTCTCGGCGCCCGCGTTGGTCGTCATGACGATGATGACGTTGCGGAAGTCGGCCTTGCGCCCGTTGTTGTCGGTCAGGGTGCCGTGGTCCATCACCTGCAGCAGCACGTTGTAGATGGCCGGGTGGGCCTTCTCGATCTCGTCGAGCAACAGCACGCAGTGCGGCTTCTTGGTGATGGCCTCGGTCAGCAGGCCGCCCTGGTCAAAGCCCACGTAGCCGGGCGGCGCGCCGATCAGGCGGCTCACCGCGTGCTGCTCCATGTACTCCGACATGTCGAAGCGGATCAGCTCGATGCCCAGGATATAGGCCAGCTGCTTGGCGGCCTCGGTCTTGCCGACGCCGGTGGGGCCGCTGAACAGGAAGGCACCGATGGGCTTGTCGGGCTTGCCCAGGCCGGAACGGGCCATCTTCACGCTGGCGGCCAGCACGTCGAGGGCCTTGTCCTGGCCGAACACCACCGCCTTGAGGTCGCGCTCCAGGTTCTGCAGCTTGCCGCGGTCGTCGCTGGAGACGCTGGTGGGCGGTATCCGCGCGATCTTGGCCACGATGTCCTCGATCTCGGCCTTGCTGATGGTTTTCTTGCGCTTGCTCGGCGCCAGGATGCGCTGGGCGGCGCCGGCCTCGTCGATCACGTCGATGGCCTTGTCGGGCAGGTGCCGGTCGTTGATGTACTTGGCCGACAGCTCGGCGGCGGCCTGCAGCGCGGCCACGGCGTACTTGACGTTGTGGTGCTCCTCGAAGCGACTCTTCAGGCCTTTGAGGATGTCCACCGTCTGCTCCACCGTCGGCTCGACCACGTCCACCTTCTGGAAGCGGCGGCTGAGGGCCGCGTCTTTCTCGAAGATGCCGCGGTATTCGGTGAAGGTGGTGGCGCCGATGCACTTGAGCGCGCCGCTGGACAGCGCCGGCTTGAGCAGGTTGGACGCGTCCAGCGTGCCACCCGACGCCGCGCCGGCCCCGATCAGGGTGTGGATCTCGTCGATGAACAGGATGGCGTTGGGCTTGTCCTTGAGCGTCTTGAGCACGCCTTTGAGGCGCTGCTCGAAATCGCCGCGGTACTTGGTGCCGGCCAGCAGCGCCCCCATGTCCAGCGAGTACACGTTGGCCTCGGCCAGGATTTCGGGCACGTCTTTTTGCACGATGCGCCAGGCCAGGCCCTCGGCGATGGCGGTTTTGCCCACACCGGCTTCGCCCACCAGCAGCGGGTTGTTCTTGCGGCGGCGGCACAGGATCTGGATGACGCGCTCGACCTCGTACTCGCGGCCAATGAGCGGGTCGATCTTGCCGTCCTTGGCGGCCTGGTTCAGGTTCTGGGTGAACTGTTCCAGCGGCGACGCCTTCTCGTTGCCTTTGGCCTCGCCGGCCTCTTCGTTCTCGGCCGCGCTGCCGCCTTCGGCGGGCTTGGTCGGCTCGGGCGGGTCGCTCTTGCGGATGCCGTGGGCGATGAAGTTGACCACATCCAGCCGGGTCACGCCCTGCTGGTGCAGGTAGTAGACGGCGTGGGAGTCCTTCTCGCCAAAGATGGCCACCAGCACGTTGGCGCCGGTGACTTCCTTCTTGCCATTGCCCGTGCTCTGCACGTGCATGATGGCGCGCTGGATCACCCGCTGGAAGCCCAGCGTGGGCTGGGTGTCCACCTCCTCGGTGCCGGCCACCTGCGGGGTGTTGTCCTTGATGAAGGTGGTGAGCGATTTGCGCAGGTCGTCGATGTTGGCGGAACAGGCGCGCAACACCTCGGCGGCACTCGGGTTGTCCAGCAGCGCGAGCAACAGGTGCTCGACGGTGATGAATTCGTGCCGCTGCTGCCGGGCCTCGACAAAGGCCATGTGCAAACTGACTTCAAGTTCTTGGGCAATCATGGGGCACTTCCTTAAAACGAGTCTCTAATTTACCGCGATTTGCGACCCCGGTTGCTGGCAAATGGGGCAATTCCCGGTTTATTCAACGGGTTCGCTCAGGCATTGCAGCGGGTGCCCGTTTTGGTGGGCGGCCTGCAGCACCTGGTCCACCTTGGTGGTGGCCACGTCGCGGGTGAACACGCCGCAGACGCCTCGCCCTTCCAGGTGGATCTTGAGCATGATCTGGGTGGCGGTTTCGCGGTCTTTGTTGAAAAACTCCTGCAGCACCAGCACCACGAATTCCATGGGGGTGAAATCGTCGTTGAGCAGCACGACCTGGTACATCTTGGGCGGCTCGACCTTGAGGGTTTTGCGCTCCAGCACCACCGAATCGCCGCTGCCGGGCGGGTTCGGGGGCATTTCGGGGGGGGTGGGAGGGGTGGTGGCCATGTTGAATTTGATTCTAGCGACAGGCGCGGACCGCTGCCGGACGCCCCCCAGCAAAAAGGCCACTGGCGCCTGCACAGCACCAGTGGCCCGTTGCACCGGGGGCGCGAAATCAGCCGCGCAGCGACGCCAGGGCGGCGTTGAAGCTGGGGCTGGGACGCATCACGGCGTCCAGCTTTTCGGCGCTGGGCAGGTAGTAGCCGCCGATGTCCACCGGCTGGCCCTGCACCGCGTTGAGCTCCTGCACGATCTGGGCTTCCTGCTCGGTCAGGGCCTGGGCCAAGGGCGCGAACTGGGCCGCCAAGGCGGCGTCCTCGGTCTGCGCGGCCAGTTCCTGCGCCCAGTACAGCGACAGGTAGAACTGGCTGCCCCGGTTGTCGAGCTGGCCGGTGCGCGGCGACGGGTTCTTGTTGTTGTCCAGCAGCTTGCCGGTGGCGGCGTCCAGCGTCTTGGCCAGCAGCTTGGCGCGCGGGTTGTTGTTCTTCAGCCCCAGGTCTTCCAGGCTCACGGCCAGGGCCAGGAATTCACCCAGCGAGTCCCAGCGCAGGTGGTTTTCTTCCACCAGCTGCTGCACGTGCTTCGGCGCAGAGCCGCCGGCACCGGTCTCGTACATGCCGCCGCCGGCCATCAGCGGCACGATGGACAGCATCTTGGCCGAGGTGCCCAGTTCCATGATGGGGAACAGGTCGGTCAGGTAGTCGCGCAGGATGTTGCCGGTGGCGCTGATGGTGTCCAGGCCGCGGATCACGCGCTCCAGGGTGTAGCGCATCGCACGCACCTGGCTCATGATCTGGATGTCCAGGCCAGTGGTGTTGTGCTCGTGCAGGTACATCTTGACCTTGGTGATCAGCTGCGCCTCGTGCGGGCGGTACTGGTCCAGCCAGAACACCACCGGCATGCCGGAGTTGCGCGCGCGGTTGACGGCCAGCTTGACCCAGTCGCGGATGGCAGCGTCCTTGACCTGGCACATGCGCCAGATGTCGCCCTGTTCCACGTTCTGGCTCATCAGCACCTCGCCGGTGTTGATGTCGGTGATGTTGGCCACGCCGTCTTCGGGGATCTCGAAGGTCTTGTCGTGGCTGCCGTATTCCTCGGCCTGCTGGGCCATCAGGCCGACGTTGGGCACCGTGCCCATGGTTTTGGGGTCGAACGCGCCATGCCACTTGCAGAAGTTGATCATCTCCTGGTAGATGCGGGCAAAGGTCGACTCCGGCATCACGGCCTTGACGTCCTTCAAGCGGCCGTTGGCGTCCCACATCTTGCCGCCGTTGCGGATCATGGCGGGCATGGACGCATCCACGATCACGTCGTTGGGGGAGTGGAAGTTGGTGATGCCCTTGGCCGAATCGACCATCGCCAGCTCGGGGCGGTGCTCGTGACAGGCGTGCAGGTCGCGCTTGATCTCGTCCTGCAGGCTTTGCGGCAGGGTGGCGATCTTGTTGTACAGATCGACCATGCCGTTGTTGACGTTGATGCCCAGCTCGTCGAACAGCTTGCCGTGCTTCTCGAACGCGTCCTTGTAGAAGATCTTGACGCAGTGGCCGAACACGATCGGGTGCGAGACCTTCATCATCGTCGCCTTGACGTGCAGCGAGAACATCACGCCGGTCTTGCGCGCGTCTTCGATTTCTTTCTCGTAGAAGTCCAGCAGCGCCTTCTTGCTCATGAACATGCTGTCGATGACCTCGCGGTCCAGCAGCGACACTTTTTCCTTGAGCACCAGGGTCTTGCCGCTCCGGGTGATCAGCTCCATCTTCACGTCACGGGCCTTGTCCAGGGTCATGGACTTTTCACCGTGGTAGAAGTCGCCGGCGTGCATGTGCGACACGTGGCTGCGCGACGCCTGGCTCCACTCGGCCATGCTGTGCGGGTTCTTGCGGGCGTATTCCTTGACGGCCTTGGGCGCGCGGCGGTCGGAGTTGCCTTCGCGCAGCACCGGGTTCACGGCCGAGCCCAGGCACTTGTTGTAGCGCGCGCGGATGGCCTTTTCCTCGTCGGTCTTGGGCTGCTCCGGGAAGTCGGGCACGGCGTAGCCCTTGCCCTGCAGTTCCTGGATGGCGGCCTTGAGCTGCGCCACCGAAGCGGAAATGTTGGGCAGCTTGATGATGTTGGCTTCGGGGCGCAGGGTCAGCTTGCCCAGTTCGGCCAGGGTGTTGGGCACGCGCTGGTCTTCGGACAGGAATTCCGGGAATTCGCCCAGGATGCGGGCGGCCACCGAGATGTCGCTCTCGACCACGTCGATGCCGGCCGGCTGGGTGAAGGCACGCACGATCGGCAGGAAGGAAGCGGTCGCCAGGCGCGGGGCTTCGTCCGTCAGGGTGTAGATGATTTGCGATGTCTCGGCAGACATGGGATGTCCTTTGCTTGTGGGTTGGAGAAACTCAAACGAATCCGTCGGTGCACTGTGCCAGCCCACCACGCGGTGCGCAAGCGGGCCAAACACCAATATTTCACATCACGGAAATTGCTTTTGCATGGCGCTTTACCAGCCCGTATTATGGGTCATATATAAGACATCAGACCAAATCCCGAGCGGATCGGTGGCACACCGGCGCAGGCAACGGGCTGGGCCTAGAATTTCCCCCATGTCTGCCCTGCCCTGTTTGACCGCCGCCCGAGCCCCGCAGCCGCACACCACGCGTCCGCCCGCCCCCCCACGCCGGGCACTGCTGGCGAGCGCAATGGCCGTGGCGCTGTGCGCGGCGACCTTGAGCCTGCCCCGGGCCTGGGCGCAGCAGCCCCAGACCCAGTTGCCGCGGGTGCAGTTGCGGGCGGGCATGCACCTGATCCAGGCGCAGGTGGCCAGCACCCCGCCGCAGCGCAGCGTGGGTCTGATGTGGCGGCGCGACATGCCCACCAACGAAGGCATGCTGTTTGTGTTCGAGCAGCCGGCGCAGCAGTGCTTCTGGATGCAGAACACCCTGCTGCCCCTGACCGCGGCCTTCGTCGCCGACGACGGCACCATCGTCAACTTGGCCGACATGCAGCCCCTGAGCACCGCCTCCCACTGCTCGGCCCAGCCGGTGCGCTACGTGCTGGAAATGCACCAGGGCTGGTTTGCCAAGCGGGGCATACAGGCCGGGCACCGGCTGGCCGGCGGGCCGTTCGGGGCGCGCTGACCCACCCCGGCGCGCGCCCAACAAAAAGCCCGGCACGTGGCCGGGCTGCTGTCTTGGTCGGGCGGGCCCGAAGCGGGATCAGGCGAAGTTGGCTTCGGCGAACGACCAGTTGACCAGCTTGTCCAGGAAGGTTTCCACGAACTTGGGGCGCAGGTTGCGGTAGTCGATGTAGTAGGCGTGTTCCCACACGTCCACGGTCAGCAGGGCGGTGTCGCCAGTGGTCAGGGGGGAGCCGGCGGCGCCCATGTTGACGATGTCCACCGAGCCGTCGGCCTTTTTCACCAGCCAGGTCCAGCCGGAACCGAAGTTGCCCACGGCGCTCTTGACGAAGGCTTCCTTGAACGCGGCGTAGGAACCCCACTTGGCGTTGATGGCCGCGGCCAGGGCGCCGGTGGGCTCGCCGCCGCCGTTGGGCTTCATGCAGTTCCAGAAGAAGGTGTGGTTCCAGATCTGGGCGGCGTTGTTGTAGATGCCACCGCTGGACTTCTTGACGATGGACTCGAGGTCCATGGCCTCGAACTCGGTGCCTTTTTGCAGGTTGTTCAGGTTGACCACGTAGGCGTTGTGGTGCTTGCCGTGGTGGAACTCCAGCGTTTCCTGGCTGTAGTGGGGGGCCAGGGCGTCGATGGCGTAGGGCAGCGGCGGCAGGGTGTGTTCCATGTCGGATTCCTTGGGTGGGTGGTGAAAAGACGAACGATTGTAGGAAACAAGTCAGCCGTTGGTGGGGCGCACGGTCAATTCCAGCACGCCGTCGGCCAGCTGGGCGTGCAGGGCCTGGCCGGCTTGCACCGCCTGTACGCTGGAGACGAGGCGGCCGGCGTCGTCGGCCAGCAGGGCGTAGCCGCGCTGCAGCACCAGGCGCGGGTCGAGCAAGGCGAGCTGGGCGCCCAGGTGGTCCAGGCGTTGGCGGCGTCGTTCGTGGTCGCGGCGCAGGGCCTGGGCCAGTGCCTGGGGGCCGCGCTGCAGGGCGCGGGCGTCGCGGTCCAGGCGCAGGGCCACGGCGCGCTGCAGGCGGTGGGCGCTGGCCTGCAGGCGGCTGCGCTCGCGGGCCAGCCCGCCCGACGGGCGGCCCAGGCTCTGGCCCAGGCGGTCCAGGCGCTGCGACTGCCCGTCCAGCCGGCGCCAGGCGGCCTGCTGCAGGCGCTCGGCCGCCAGTGCCAGCGCGCGCACCAGGGTGTCGCGGCCGGGGGCGCACAGCTCGGCGGCGCCGGTGGGGGTGGGCGCGCGCAGGTCGGCGGCGAAGTCGGCCAGGGTGAAGTCGGTTTCGTGGCCCACGCCGCAGACCACGGGCATGGGCGCCTCCACCAGCTTGCGCACCACCAGCGGGCTGTTGAAGGCCCACAGGTCCTCCAGCGAGCCGCCGCCGCGCACCAGCAACAGCACCTCGCCGGTCCCGCTGGCGCGGTAGCGGGCGTAGGCGGCGTCCAGGGCGCGGCACAGGGCGGCCGGCGCGGCGTCGCCCTGCACCGGCGACGGAAACACGGTCACCGGCAGGTGCGGCACCCGGCGTTGCAGCGTGGTGACCACGTCGCGCAGCGCGGCCGCGTCGAGCGAGGTGACCACCGCAATGCTGCGCGGCAGCGGCGGCAGCGGCCGCTTGCGGGCGGCGTCGAAACAGCCCTCGGCCTCCAGCTCGGCCTTGAGCCGCAGGAACTGTTCGTACAGGTTGCCCTGCCCGGCCAAGCGCACGCCCTCGACGATCAACTGCAAATCGCCGCGCGGGCCGTACACGTCGAGCCGGCCCTGGGCCTCGACGGTCTGGCCGTCGCGCAGGTCCAGGCCACTGGCCTGCGCCGCGCGGCGGAACATGGCGCAGCGGATCTGGCCCTGTTCGTCCTTCAGGGTGAAGTAACAGTGGCCGCTGGCGGCGCGGGCAAACCCGGAGACCTCGCCGCGGACCGTGACCGGGTTGAAGCGGGCCTGCAGCGCGTCGGCCAGGGCCCGCAGCAAAGCCCCCACGCCCCAGACGGTGGCGCCTCCCGTCCGGGCCGGCGGCGGCGCGGGCGCATCAAACAGCCCCACGGCGGCCCCCACCAGGGCACAATTGCCCACAAGCCAGGGCCGGTGCGGGCGCAGACGGCCGGACCGGCGACATGGGCCAGCGGCCCACGCAAGCCTTTGATAAACAACGATTTTTAACGGTCACGGCATTCCAGCGTTGGGTTGAGCGGGAGCAAGGGGCGGATTTTCATGGGGAAATCCGGCAGTTGCCCACAAAGTTATCCACAAAAAACACCCCGGCACACGGCGGGGTGGCTGGCCCGTCGCGCGGCGCTGGGCCAGCCCGGTAGGCCGGCCGCCGCTGCGCCATAATGCGGCCATTGACTGCGCCCCGGCGCACCGCGAGGAGTCCTGCTTTGTTTTCGATCATACAAGCCGCCGGCTGGCCGATTTGGCCGCTGATCGCCTGCTCGGTGCTGGGGCTGGCGCTCATCATCGACCGCTGGCTCAACCTCCAAACCGCCAAGATCGCCCCGCCGCAGCTGCTGGACGAGGCCATCATGGCCTCGCGCCACGGGGTGCCCAACGCCCAGGTGGTGGACCAACTGGCCGACAACTCGGTGCTGGGCCAGTTGCTGGCGGCGGGATTTCGCACGCTGCAGCGCAACCCCCAGGCCAGCGAGGACGAACTGCGCGCCGGCCTGGAATCGGCCGGTCGGCTGGCGGCGGCGCAGCTGCAAAAGTACCTGGGCGCCTTGTCCACCATCGCCTCGGCCGCGCCGCTGCTGGGCCTGTTGGGCACCGTCATCGGCATGATCGAGATTTTCGGCTCCCAGGCCAGCGCCGGCGGGCTGACCCCGGGCGGCGGCAACCCGGAGCAGCTGGCGCACGGCATTTCCATTGCCCTCTACAACACCGCCTTCGGGCTGATCGTGGCGATCCCGGCGCTGATTTGCTGGCGTTACTTCCGCGGCAAGGTCGATGGCTACCTGCTGCACCTGGAGGTGGCGGCCGAGCGCTTCGCCCACCACCTGCTGACCCTGCGTCGCTGACCCCCGCCAGGAGCCGGCCATGAACTTTCGCAACGGCGCACGCGAGGAACCCGAGATCAACCTGATCCCGTTCATCGACATCCTGCTGGTGGTGCTGATCTTCCTGATGCTGACCACCACCTACAGCAAATACACCGAACTGCGGGTCAACCTGCCGGTGGCCGACGCCGATCAGGCGCGCGAACACCCGCAGGAAATCCTGGTGGCGGTGGGACAGGACGGGCGCTACGCCGTCAACGGCCAGCTGCTGGACGCCGCCGGCGTGGACGGGCTGGTGGCCGCGCTGCGCGGCGCCGCAACCGCCGGGGCCGAACACGTCGTCGTCATCAGCGCAGACGCGAGCGCCACCCACCAGGCGGTGGTCAACGTGATGGACGCGGCGCGCCGCGCCGGGCTGAACCAGATCACCTTTGCCACCCAGCAAGCCCTTGGCCGCTGACCCCGCTTACGGCGGCCACGCCCTGTTGCGCGCCTGGCAGCGCCGGGGGCCCCTGGCCTGTGCGCTGTGGCCGGCGTCGCTGCTGTACCGGGCGCTGCTGGCCGCGCGCCGGCTGGCCTACCGCCTGGGCCAGCTGCGCAGCACGCGGCTGCCGGTGCCGGTGCTGGTGGTGGGCAACGTGGTGGTGGGCGGTGCCGGCAAAACGCCCACCGTGGTGGGCCTGGTGGCGCACCTGCGCGCCCAAGGCTGGACCCCCGGGGTGGTGTCGCGCGGCCACGGCCGCCAGGCCGACGGCTGCCTGGAAGTCCAGGCCGACACCGACAGCGCGCTGGCGGGCGACGAGCCGGCCCTGATCGCCCGCGCCACCGGCGCCCCGCTGGTGGTAGGCCGCGACCGGGTGGCCGCCGCCCGGCGGCTGCTGGCGCAACACCCCGACGTGGACCTGCTGGTGAGCGACGACGGCATGCAGCACTGGGCGTTGCAGCGCGACATGACGGTGGTGGTGTTCGACGGGCGCGGCACCGGCAACGGTTGGCTGCTGCCCGCCGGCCTGTTGCGCGAACCCTGGCCGGCCCGCGCCTGGGGCGGCGGCCCCCTGCTGGTGCTGCAGACCCAGGCCCAGGCCGACATTCGCCCGCTGGCACCGCACCCCTACCCCGCCTTCAGCGCCCCACGCACCCTGGCCCCCACCGCGCGGGATGCGTGGGGCCAGGCGCACCCGTGGGCGCCAGCCCACCACGCCGAGACGGCCCCTGCGCCGCCCCGGGCTTGGCGTGCGCTGGCCGGCATCGCCCAGCCCGAACAGTTCTTCGGCATGCTCCGGGCGGCCGGGCTGGTGCTGGAGCGCACCGTGGCCCTGCCCGACCACGCCAGCGCAGACACCCTGCTGGCCGCCCTGGACGGCACGCCTGCCAACACCGTCTGGCTGTGCACCGAAAAAGACGCGGTCAAGCTGTTCCCCCACCTGCGCCAGCGCCCCGGCCCGCGGGTGTGGGCCGTGCCCCTGCAGCAGACCCTGCCGGCCGACTTCCTGGCCGCCATCGACGCCGCACTGGCCGGGCTATCATCGCGGCATGGACACCAAACTCCTTGAATTGCTGGTCTGCCCGGTCACCAAAGGGCCGCTGGTTTACCAGCGCGAAACCCAGGAACTGATCTCCCGCAGCGCCCGCCTGGCCTACCCGGTGCGCGACGGCATCCCCATCCTGCTGGAAAACGAGGCGCGCGAGATCACCGAGGCCGAGGCCGCCCGACCCCAGCCATGAGCGCGCCCGCGTTTCACGTGCTGATCCCGGCGCGGCTGGCCTCGACCCGGCTGCCGAACAAGCCGCTGGCCGACATCGGCGGCCAGCCCATGGTGGTGCGGGTGGCCCAGCGCGCCGCGCTCAGCCCGGCGCTGGGCTGCACCGTGGCGGCGGACGACCCCCGCATCGTGGCGGCCTGCGAGGCCGCCGGCGTGCGCGCCCTGCTGACCCGGCCCGACCACCGCAGCGGCAGCGACCGCCTGGCCGAGGCCTGCGCCCTGCTGGGCCTGGAGGCGGACGACATCGTGGTCAACGTGCAGGGCGACGAGCCGCTGATGGACCCCACCCTGGTGACCGCCGTGGCCACGCTGCTGCACCAGCGGCCCGACTGCGTCATGGCCACCGCCGCCCACCCGCTGCAGGCGGCCGACGAATTCACCAACCCGAACGTGGTCAAGGTGGTGCTGGACCGGCGGCAGACCGCGCTCTACTTCAGCCGCGCGCCCATTCCCTGGTGGCGCGACGGCATGGCCGCCGGCCCCGCCCTGCCCGCCGCGCCGGCGCCGCTGCGACACATTGGGCTGTACGCCTACCGGGTCGGGTTTCTGCAACGCTTTCCCACGCTGGAGCCGGCGCCGCTGGAACAGTGCGAGTCGCTGGAGCAGCTGCGTGTGCTGTGGCACGGCGAACGCATCGCGGTGCACGTCACCGACCACGCGCCCGGCCCCGGGGTGGACACCCCGCAGGACCTGGAACGGGCGCGCGCGCTCTGGGCCGCGCTGTAAGCCAGGGGCGGGGATGCCCATGCTATCCTCGCGCGGGTGGCCCCGAGTACGGGGACGGCGCCGGAGACACGCCGGTTGCGACGATTTGAAACTTTAGAGCGAAAAGGAAAGTCATGAGACTGATTCTGTTGGGCGCACCCGGCGCCGGCAAAGGCACCCAGGCCACCTTCATCTGCCAGAAATACGGCATCCCCCAGATCTCCACCGGCGACATGCTGCGCGCCGCCGTCAAGGCCGGCACCCCGCTGGGTCTGGAAGCGAAGAAGGTCATGGACGCCGGCGGCCTGGTGAGCGACGACCTGATCATCAACCTCGTGAAAGACCGCATTGCCCAGCCCGACTGCGCCAACGGTTTCCTGTTCGACGGCTTTCCCCGCACCATTCCCCAGGCCGACGCCATGAAGGCCGCCGGCGTGAAGCTGGACTATGTGCTGGAAATCGACGTGCCGTTTGACGCCATCATTGAACGCATGAGTGGCCGCCGTTCCCACCCCGCCTCGGGCCGCACCTACCACGTCAAGTTCAACCCACCCAAGGTGGCCGGCGTGGACGACGTGACCGGCGAGCCGCTGGTGCAGCGCGACGACGACCAGGAAGAGACCGTGAAAAAGCGCCTGGACGTGTACAGCGCCCAGACCCGCCCGCTGGTGGACTACTACAGCCAGTGGGCCCAGGCCGAACCGGCCGCCGCGCCCAAGTACCGCGCCATCAGCGGCACCGGCAGCGTGGACGAGATCACCGCCCGCGCCTTCGCCGCCCTGGCCGGCTGAGGCCGGGCCCGGTCACCCGCGCCTGCGCGCCGGTGACCGCCCGGGGTGGGAACCGTTGCGGCCATGCCCTACACGCTCTCGGCCCCGGTCCAGCACGAACTGCTGGTCAAGAAAAGCCGGTTTCTGGCCACCGTCACCCCGGTGGCCGACCGCAGCGAAGCCCAGGCCCTGGTGCAGGCCCTGCGCCACGCCCACCCCACCGCCGCCCACGTCTGCTGGGCCCTGCTCGCCGGTGGCCAGTCGGCCGCCGTGGACGACGGTGAACCCAGCGGCACCGCCGGCCGCCCCATGCTGGAAGTGTTGCGGCGCCAGGAGCTGGAAGGCACCCTGGCCGTGGTGGTGCGCTATTTTGGCGGGGTCAAGCTGGGCGCGGGCGGCCTGGTGCGCGCCTACACCGACGCCGTGGCCCAGGCCCTGTTGGGGGCCGTCAAGGTGCCGCAAGTGGCCCAGCACGACGCCCACTGTGCCGTGCCCTACGCGCTCGAAGGCTGGCTGCGCCGCACCCTGGCCGCCCACCACGCCCAACTGCTGCACACCGACCACGCCGCGGCGGTGACGGTGCGCTTCCGCATCGCCGCTCCCCTCGCCCCGGCCTTGC
Organism: Aquabacterium sp. A08; assembly: GCF_011742065.1. Taxonomy (NCBI): domain Bacteria; kingdom Pseudomonadati; phylum Pseudomonadota; class Betaproteobacteria; order Burkholderiales; family Sphaerotilaceae; genus Aquabacterium; species Aquabacterium sp. A08. The sequence continues at coordinate 6,020 of NZ_JAAQQT010000553.1, read as the reverse complement.
GGGCCGCGCTGGACGAGGGGGGGCAAGGACAGCTGGTCTGGCTCGCGCCGGACTGATCCCGTGGGCGCTGCTGGTGCATGCACCGGCTTTGCGCCCGTTTATCCCCCCTGTTTTCCCCCGTTTGGCGCATCGGTGCCGGTCGGGGCGCGCGCACGGCGGGCATCCGCGGCCGGCACCGGCTGGCATGGCTTGTGCTTCACATGGTGAATCAAAGTTTCCCTTTGTTTAACAATTCACCCGCCAGGAGTACTTGCATGAAGAAGCGCGTTGCCATCATCGGCGCCGGTCCCTCGGGGCTGGCCCAGCTGAGGGCTTTCCAATCCGCCCAGGCCAAGGGCGCCGAGATCCCCGAACTGGTCTGCTTCGAAAAGCAGGCGGACTGGGGCGGCATGTGGAACTACACCTGGCGCACCGGCCTGGACGAGCACGGCGAGCCGGTGCACGGCAGCATGTACCGCTACCTGTGGTCCAACGGCCCCAAGGAATGCCTGGAGTTCGCCGACTACACCTTCGATGAACATTTTGGCCGCCCCATGGGGTCCTACCCGCCGCGCGAGGTGCTGTGGGACTACATCAAAGGCCGCGTGGAAAAGGCCGGGGTGCGCCCCTACATCCGCTTCAACACGGTGGTGCGCGGGGTGGTGTTCGACACCGCCAGCCAGACCTTCACCGTGACCGCGCACGACCACGCCGAGGACCGCACCTACAGCGAAACCTTTGACTGGGTGGTGGTGGCCAGCGGCCACTTTTCCACGCCCAACGTGCCCCACTTTCCGGGCTTCGAGACCTTTGGCGGGCGGGTGCTGCACGCGCACGACTTCCGCGACGCGCTGGAATTCAAGGACAAGGACGTGCTCATCGTCGGCGCCAGCTACTCGGCCGAGGACATCGGCTCGCAGTGCTGGAAGTACGGTGCGCGCTCCATCACCAGCTGCTACCGCAGCGCGCCCATGGGCTACAAATGGCCCGACAACTGGGAGGAAAAGCCGCAGCTGCTGCGGGTCGAGGGCAACACCGCCCACTTCGCCGACGGCAGCCACAAGCACATCGACGCGGTGATCCTGTGCACTGGCTACAAGCACCACTTCCCCTTCCTGCCCGAAGACCTGCGTCTGAAAACCAGCAACCGCCTGTGGCCGCTGGACCTGTACAAGGGCGTGTGCTGGGAACGCAACCCCCAGCTGATCTACCTGGGCATGCAGGACCAGTGGTACAGCTTCAACATGTTCGACGCCCAGGCCTGGTACGCGCGCGACGTGATCCTGGGCCGCATCGCCCTGCCGTCCTTCGACGAGATGCACGCCGAAGACCTGCGCTGGCGCGAAGAGGAACTGACGCTGGAAAACGCGCAGCAGATGTTCGAGTTCCAGGGCAAGTACATCCAGCAGCTGATCGACGCGACCGACTACCCGAGCTTCGACATCGCGGCGGTGAACCAGACCTTCCTGGAATGGAAACAGGACAAGTACGAGGACATCATGGGCTACCGCAACAAGTGCTACCGCTCGCTGATGACCGGCACGATGGCCACGCCGCACCACACCCCGTGGCAGCACGCGCTGGACGATTCGCTGCACGCCTACCTGAAGCAGCCTTGAGCGCCCCCGGCGTCCCGCCCGGGCCGCCCCCTGCCCGCCCCGGTGCAGCGCCCCACGGCGCCGCCCGGGCGCGGGCGTTTCGGCGCGCCGGCGGCGCGCCAGTTGCAAGGAAATGGCATGACCCCAACGGTGTCCGGTGGATGGTGGCTGCTGCTGGCGGCCGGTGTGTGCGAGGTGTGCTGGGCCGCCGCGATCGCGCGCACCCAGGGCTTCACGCGGCTGTGGCCGTCGGTGTACTGCGCGGTGTTCATTGCGCTCAGCCTGTACCTGTTGGCACTGGCCATGCGCAGCCTGCCGGTGGGCACCGCCTACGCGGTGTGGGTGGGTGTGGGCGCGGTGGGCACGGCGCTCTACGGCATGCTGTGGCTGGGTGAGGCCGCCAGCACCCCACGGTTGGTGTGCCTGGTGCTGATCGTGGCCGGCGTGGCGGGACTGAAGTGGTTCGGGGCCGAAGCGGTGGCCCGCTGACCGCCCGCGCTTGAATGGACCGCGCGCCGCGCCGGCGTACCCCGCCGCGCGGCCGGCCCCGCGCCGGCCGCCGACGGCGGGGGCCGGCGGGGAAGGCTCAGGCCCGCACGCGGCTCTTGTCCGGGTCGTAGAAGATCGGCGCCGACACCGTGGCCGGCAGCCGCTTCTGGTGGCCGTCGAGCTTGCCCACTTCCACCTGGCCGCCCAGGGCCGCGTGCGGCACCGCGATGCGGCACAGCGCGACGTTCTGCCCGGTCAGCGGCGAACGCGTGGCGCTGGTGACCACGCCCACCTGGGCATGGCCGACGAAGACACCGTCGCCGTGCGCGGCCATCTCGTTGCCGTGCAGCTGCAGGCCCACCAGCTTGCGCTGCGGGTGGGCGCTGCGCTCGATCAGCGCGTCGCGGCCGATGAAGTCGTCGGCCTTGGTCTTGAGCGGCACGCAGAAGCCGATGCCGGCCTCGAACGGATCGGTCTGGTCGCAAAACTCGTGGCCCGCGAACACCAGGCCGGCCTCGATGCGCAGCGTGTCCAGCGCGTCCAGGCCCAGTGGGGAAAGTCCCAGCGGTTCGCCCAGTTCCCACAGCCGTGCCCAGACGCGCGGCGCGTCGCTGGGGTGGCACCAGACCTCGTAGCCCAGCTCGCCGGTGTAGCCGGTGCGCGAGACCATGAGCGGGCAGCCGTTGTGGTCGTCCAGCCGGCCGACGAGGAAGCGGAACCAGCCCAGGTTGTCCAACGCCGGTTGGGTGCCGGGCGTCCAGACCATCTGGCGCAGCAGCTCGCGCGAGCGCGGGCCCTGCACCGCCACGTTGTGGAGGTGGTCGCTGGCCGACTTGATCCAGACCTTCATGCCCAGGCGCTGGGCCTGCTCGCGCAGCCAGACGCCGCCGTAGTCCTCGCCGCAGATCCAGCGGAAGTTGTCGGGGCCCAGGCGCAGCAGCGTGCCGTCGTCCAGCATGCCGCCGTGCGGGTAGCACATGGCCGAATACACCACCTGGCCGACCGCGAGTTTCTTGACGTCGCGCGTCAGGCACAGCTGCATCAGCGCTTCGGCGTCGGGGCCGAGGATGTCGAACTTGCGCAGCGCGGACAGGTCCATCACCGCCACGCGTTCGCGGCAGGCGTGGTATTCGGCCACGGCGCCAAAGCCGTCGTAACGGGTGGGGGTCCACCAGCCGCGGTAGTCGGTGAACTGGCGGGTCAGGGCCGAGGTGCCGGCGTGGAAGCCGCTCTCGCGGGTCAGCACGGGTTCGGCGTCGGGGGTGGGGCGGTGGGCAAGGGCCATGCTGAAGCGTTCCTGGGCGGCGTAGATGCGGACGTGGATGTCGGTCGGCATCCAGCCGTTGGCGGGGTCGATGTCGTCCGGGCAGGAGGTGTTGGCGCAGACCAGGTCGCCCAGCGCGCGCAGCAGCACGTGGTCGCCCGGGCGCGACCAGGGTTCGTCCATGGTCAGCTGGTTGTGGGCGTCCACGCCGGTGTTGTAGAAGAAGTTGATGGCGGGCCAGCCCGGCCGCCCGCGCACACCCAAGGGGGCGAGTTCGCGCGAGAGGTTGTCGCTGCAGTTGGCGTGGCCGAAGTAGCCGTGGCTGTCGTAGTAGCGCGCGGCGCAGGCCAGGCCGAAGGTGTCGTGGCGGCCCACAGTGTCCTGCACCAGTTCCAGCATGGGCTGCATCTCGCGGTCGTAAAAGCGCGAATACAGGCCGGGGCCGGGGTAGGCGCGGCCGCTCAGGGTGCGGGTGACGGTGGGGTCGAGTTCCTGTTCGATGCCGCGGTCCAGCGCGCAGCGGTCGAAGGCGACGAAGTCGGAGCACTGGCGGCCGGCCACGTCGATGACCTGCAGGTACTGGCCGGGCTGCAGGGTGTACACGCGGGCGGTGCCCGGGGCGATGGTGAATTCGTCCACCACCGCGGCCAGCGGCTCGGGCAGGGGCACCTGGGCGGCCTCCTGGACTTGGGCCCGGTGCACGTGCAGGGCCAGGGGGGTGGGGGCGTCCTGCGTGTGCACACCGCTGGCGGTGCCGGGGGCCGCCACCAACACCAGCACCGCCGCGCTGGCGGTGCAGCGCCGACGCTGGCCGGCCAGGCCGCCGCCGGGCCACAGCTGACAGGCGGTGGGCAGCCGGTCCAGGGCGATGCCGCGGCGGCGCAACCCGGCCTGCAAGCGCTGCAGGGCCGGGTGGGTGCGCTGCAGCAGCCCGGCCAGGCCATCGGCCCCGGGCGTGGACCGCAGGCCCAGCGCCGCCAGTGCGTCGCGGCCGTCGGCGTCCCAGGCCAGCAGCTCGCAGGCCTGCAGGCCTTCGGGGTCGATCACCTCCAGCGCGTCGCCCGGGCCCAGGTGCACCGCCGTCAGGCCGCCGCCGGCCACGCGGTGGCGCTCCAGCACCGGGGTGCGCCCGGCCAGGCCGGGTTCGCGCAGGTGGGTGACCACCGGGGGCCGAACGGCGCCCGGCGCAGCGGCGGCGGGCACGGCCATCACAGGGCCTCGGCGCCCTGTTCGCCGGTGCGGATGCGCACCACCTGCTCCACGTCGGTGACGAAGATCTTGCCGTCGCCGATCTTGCCGGTGCGGGCGGCTCGCTCGATGGCTTCGATGACCGCGTCCACCCGCTCGTTGGACACGGCGGCTTCGAGCTTGACCTTGGGCAGGAAGTCCACGACGTATTCGGCGCCGCGGTACAGCTCGGTGTGGCCTTTCTGGCGGCCGAAGCCTTTGACTTCGGTGACGGTGACGCCCTGCACGCCGATGTCGGAAAGCGCTTGGCGCACCTCGTCGAGCTTGAAGGGTTTGATGATGGCGGTGACCAATTTCATGGGGAAACCTCGGGGCAATGGGGGGTCGGGTAGGGTTCAGAGCTTGTAGCCTGGCTCGCCGTGCGAGGTCAGGTCCAGCCCTTCGATTTCGTCGTCGGCGTCCACCCGCAGGCCACCGCACAGCACCGCGGCAACCTTGAAGGCGATGTAGCTGCTGACGGCCGCGTACACGATGCTGAAGCCCAGGGCCAGCAGCTGCGCCGGCATTTGCGAGGCGAGGTCGCGGCCTTCGGCAAAGCCCAGGCCACCCAGCACCGGCAGGGCGAACACCGGGGTCAGCAGGCCGCCGACGATGCCGCCGACACCGTGCACGCCAAACACGTCAAAGGAATCGTCCAGGCCGATCATGGGCTTGAGCTTTTCCACCGCCCAGATGCAGATGGGCGAGGACACCGCGCCCACCACCAGCGCGCCCATGGGGCCGACAAAGCCGCAGGCGGGGGTGATGGCCACCAGGCCGGCGATGGCGCCAGAGACCGCACCCAGCATGCTGGGCTTGCCGCGGTGCTGCCACTCCACCAGCACCCAGGCCACCGTGCCGGCGGCCGCGCCCAGCATGGTGTTGACGACGACCCACATGGCAAAGCCGTTGGCCGCCAGTGCGCAACCGCCGCAGAAGGCCAGCCAGCCCACCCACAGCATAGAGCCGCCGGTCATGGTCATGGTCATGTTGTGCGGGGCCATGGCCGAGGTGCCCACGCCCTTGCGCGCGCCCACCATCCAGGCGCCCACCAGCGCGGCGATGCCGACGTTGATGTGCACCACGTTGCCGCCGGCAAAGTCCTGCGGGCCGAGTTCAAACACCCAGCCACCGCCCCACCCCATGTGGGCCATGGGCACGTAGTTGATGGTGAACCAGACCACCATGAACACCAGCACCGCGGCGAACTTGATGCGTTCGGCGAACGCGCCCACGATGATGGCCGGGGTGATGGCCGCGAACAGCAGCATGAACAGGAAAAACAGGATTTCCGGGATGCTGCCCTGCAGCGAATCGGCGGTGACGCCGGCCAGGAACACCTTGTCGAAGCCACCGATGAAGGCGTTGGCCGAGCCGCCATCGGTGAAGGCGAGCGAGTAGCCGAACAGCGCCCAGAGCACCGCCATCAGGGCGGTGACGGTGAAGACCTGCATCAGGATGGA
>NZ_JAAQQT010000552.1:0-9759 GCF_011742065.1 Aquabacterium sp. A08 | reverse complement strand
CCGAAGGCAAGGGCGAAAGCGAGCCGGTCGCCAGCAACGACACCCGCGAAGGCCGGGCCAAAAACCGCCGGGTGGACGTGACCGTGGTGGAACTGGCGCGCTGACGCCACCGCACCCCAGCAAAAAGGCCGCGCGATGCGGCCTTTTTGTTGCGCGTGCCCCGGCCGCAGGCCGGGTTGTGGGTTCAGGTCACACGCCGGCGGCGTGGGCCTGCTGGTCGGCGTGGTAGCTGCTGCGCACCATGGCCCCCACGGCGGCGTGGGAGAAACCCATCTCGTAGGCCTGGGCCTCGAACATCTTGAAGGTGTCGGGGTGCACGTAGCGGCGCACCGGCAGGTGGTGGCCACTGGGCGCCAGGTACTGGCCTATGGTCAGCATGTCGATGCCGTGGGCGCGCATGTCGCGCATCACCGCCAGGATTTCCTCGTCGGTTTCGCCCAGGCCCACCATCAGGCCGCTTTTGGTCGGCACGTTCGGGTGCAGCGCCTTGAATTTCTTGAGCAGGTTCAGGCTGAAGGTGTAGTCCGACCCCGGGCGCGCTTCCTTGTACAGGCGTGGCACGGTTTCCAGGTTGTGGTTCATCACGTCGGGCGGCGCGGCCTTCAGGATCTCCAGCGCGCGGTCGTCGCGGCCGCGGAAGTCGGGCACCAGCACCTCGATCTGCGTCAGCGGTGACAGCTCGCGGGTTTTCTGGATGCAGGCCACAAAGTGCCCGGCGCCGCCGTCGCGCAGGTCGTCGCGGTCCACGCTGGTGATCACCACGTACCTCAGCTTCAGTGCCGCGATGGTCTTGGCCAGGTTCTCCGGCTCGTTCGCGTCCAGCGGATCCGGGCGGCCGTGGCCCACGTCGCAAAACGGGCAGCGGCGGGTGCACTTGTCGCCCATGATCATGAAGGTGGCCGTGCCCTTGCCGAAACATTCCCCGATGTTCGGGCAGGACGCTTCCTCGCACACCGTCACCAGCTTGTTCTGGCGCAGGATGTCTTTGATCTCGTAGAAGCGGGTGCTGGGCGAGCCGGCCTTGACGCGGATCCAGTCGGGTTTTTTCAACACCTCGGCCGGCACCACCTTGATCGGGATGCGTGCCGTCTTGGCCTGGCTTTTCTGTTTGGCGGTGGGGTCGTAATGGTCGGCCGGGGCCGCGTCGCGGACGACGGGTGGGGTGCTCATGGTGCGGGTTCCGTGTGGGGTGGCGGGGCTCAGGGGGCCAGCAGGGCGCCGAGCTGTTGGCTCAGCACCGCGGCCACCTCGGCGGGTGTGGCCTGAACCCCGATTGTAGAAAGGTCCACCGTTTGCAGCCCGGCGTAACCGCAGGGGTTGATGCGCCGGTAGGGTTCCAGGTCCATCGCCACGTTCAGGGCCAGCCCGTGGTAAGTGCAGTGGCGGTGCACCTTGATGCCCAGCGCGCTGACCTTGCCCAGGCCGGCGAACGGGTCGCCCCCGGGGCGCGGGCCGGTCAGGGCGCTGTGGTCGAAGGGGTGGGCCAGCCGCACGTAAATCCCCGGCGCGGTGACCACGCGGTGGCCGGTCACGCCCCAGTGGCGCAGGGTGCGGATCACCGCCTCCTCCAGCCGGTACACGTATTCCTTGACGAAGTAGCCGGCACGGCGCAGGTCGATCAGCGGGTAGGCCACCACCTGGCCCGGCCCGTGGTAGGTCACCTGCCCGCCGCGGTTGCTGGCCACCACCGGGATGTCGCCGGGCTGCAGCACGTGGTCGGCCTTGCCGGCCAGGCCCTGGGTGAACACCGGGTCGTGTTCGCACAGCCAGAGTTCGTCGGGGGTGGCCTCGGTGCGCTCGGCGGTGAAGCGCTGCATGGCCTCGAAGGTGGGCCCGTAGCCAACCCGGCCCAGCTCGCGCACCCGCAGGCTCACAGCACCACCTTGACCATGGGGTGGGTGGTGAGCGTGCGGTACAGTTCGTCCAGTTGTTCGCGGCTGGTCACGCGCACGGTGATGGTCAGGCCCAGGTAATTGCCGCCCTTGCTGGGGCGGTGTTCCACCGTGCCGTCGTCGAAGTTGGGGTCGAACTGGCGCGCGATGTGGACGACGGCCGCGGCGAAGCCCTCCACGTGTGCCCCCATGACTTTGATGGGGAAGTCGCAGGGGTATTCGATCAGGGACTGCTCTGGAGGGATGGTGGTCATGGCTGGCAGGAGGGGGGTATGGTGGGGATTATCGCCAAGGCGCCGTCGCGGCGACCGCGCAGAAGCCCTTGACGTGGCCATGGGGTTTCTACGTATAATCGAAGGCTACACCGGCACGGCGGTGCACGGTCGAGCTTGTAACCTGTGCGTAATTTGGGGGTCAGACAATGACACAGCCGCCATCGTCCCCGCCCACCCGGCAGGTGCCGAGCGAGCCGGATGACTGGGCAGATGAGGTCCCGGTCGAAGAAATCAAGCCCCTGTCGCGCGAAGAAGCGCAGCGGTGGCGGGCACGCCAGCCGCAGATGTCGGCCTGGCGTGTGGTGGGGTGGCAGTGGTCGCTGATGTTCGCGGTGTCGCTGTTGGCGGCCCTGGCGACGCGGCAGGCCTCGGTTGCCTGGTCGGTGTTTTACGGGGGGCTGTGCATCGCGCTGCCCTCGGCGCTGATGGCCTACGGGGTCACGTCCAGTCCGCTGACGCGGATGGTGGTGCGGTGGTTTCCCGGGGCGGCACGCCTGTCGCTGGCAGGGGTGTTTTTGTGGGAAGGCATCAAGGTGCTGTTGGCGCTGGCCATGATGTGGTCGGCCCCGCGCTGGGTGCCCAACCTGAGCTGGCTGGGCCTGGTGGCCGGGCTGGTGGTGGTGCTGAAGGCGTACTGGCTGGGTTTCCTGTTCCAGCGCCGTCGACCGCATTGACGATGTTTTGACTTTTGATGGGCTGATCAACCATGGCTACTGAAGGCGTAGGACCGACCCCGGGCGAATACATTCGCCACCACCTCCAGCACTTGGCGAACAAGAAGCAGGAGTCGATCGTCGATTTCTCGGTGATCAACATCGACTCGGTGGTGGTCAACATCGTGCTGGGCATCTTCGTCTGCTTCATGCTGTGGCTGGCCGCCCGCAAGGCGACCGCCGGCGTGCCGGGCCGCTTCCAGGCCGCGGTGGAGATGTTGGTGGAACTGGTCGAGACCCAGGCCAAAGGCCTGATCCACAACGCCCAGAGCCGCAAACTCATCAGCCCCATGGCGCTGACCGTGTTCTGCTGGATTTTCATGATGAACTTCATGGACATGCTGCCGGTCGATGCGCTGCCCGCGCTGTGGCACGTGGCCGGTCCGGCCATGGGCTTCCCCGACTACCTGCGCGTCGTGCCCACCGCCGACCTGTCCACCACCCTGGGTCTGTCGTGCTCGGTGCTGGTGATGTGCCTGTTCTACAACATCAAGATCAAGGGTCTGGGTGGCTGGGCACACGAACTGGTGAGCGCGCCGTTCGGTACCAGCAAAAATCCATTGTTCGCCATCCCGCTGGGTCTGGTGAACTTCCTCATGCAAATGATCGAGTTCGTGGCGAAGACGGTTTCGCACGGCATGCGGTTGTTTGGCAACATGTTCGCGGGTGAACTGGTCTTCATGCTGATCGCGCTGCTGGGTGGCTACGCCGCTCTCTCGCTCACGGGTGGCCTGTTATTCGTCGGGCACTTGGTCGCCGGCACGGTGTGGGCCCTGTTCCACATCCTGGTCATCACCTTGCAGGCGTTCATCTTCATGATGCTGACTCTGATTTATCTGGGTCAGGCTCATGATGCGCACTGAGTTCGCGTAACCCGCGCACTGTGTTTCTCGTTCTCTCAACTTAACCTTCCTCTCATCTCTCAAAGGAGTCATCATGGAAAACGTTCTGGGTCTCGTCGCACTGGCTTGCGGTTTGATCGTTGCTCTGGGTGCCGTTGGCGCCTCTATCGGTATCGCCATCATGGGCGGCAAGTTCCTGGAGTCCTCGGCACGTCAGCCCGAGCTGATGAACGACCTGCAGACCAAGATGTTCATTCTGGCCGGTCTGATCGACGCTGCGTTCCTGATCGGTGTGGCCGTTGCTCTGCTGTTCGCTTTCGCGAACCCCTTCGTCATCTGATAGTTTGCTGTGAGGAAGGGTACCCCGGTGTCCGCACCGGGGTATGCGCCACAGCATCAGCGTTTCAACTTTCGATAACACACAGAAAGGCGTTGCGATGAACATCAATGCAACCCTCTTTGCGCAGGCCATCGTCTTCGCGGTGCTGGTGTGGTTCACGATGAAATTCGTGTGGCCCCCGATCGCCAAGGCCCTGGACGAGCGCGCGCTCAAGATTTCCGAAGGTCTGGCTGCGTCCGAAACCGCGAAGACCGAGCTGGCCATCGCCAACAAGCGTGTCGAGGAAGAGTTGAGCAAGTCGCGCAACGAATCCGCCGTTCGCCTGGCCGACGCCGAGCGCCGTGCCCAGCAGCTGATCGAAGACGCCAAGGCCCGTGCCACCGAAGAGGCGGCCAAGATCATGGCCAATGCCCAGGCCGAAGCCGAACAGGCCATCTACAAGGCCCGTGAAGCCCTGCGCGAGCAAGTGGCCGGTCTGGCTGTCAAGGGCGCCGAGCAAATCCTTCAGCGCGAAATCAACGCCGGTGTTCACGCCGACCTGTTGGCCCGCCTGAAGACCGAACTCTGATTCCCGCGCACAAAGGTTGACCCATGGCCGAACTTGCCACCCTAGCACGCCCCTACGCCGAAGCACTGTTCAAGGCCGCCCAGGCCGACGTGCCCGCCACCTTTGAATGGCTGGAAGCGTTGGCCGTCATCGCAGGCAACGAGCAATTGCTGCAGTTTGCCGACAACCCGAAGGTCACGAACGAGCAGGTGCTTGACGTGATCGCGGGGTCGACCAAGCCGGCACTGCCCGAGCAGGGCCGCAACTTCCTGCGCGTCGTGATCGAAAACGGCCGCGTGGCGGTGTTGCCGGAAATTGCGCAGCAGTTCCGCGCCCTGATGACCGCCCAGCAGGGCACCTCCGATGCGGTGGTCTACAGCGCCTACCCCATCGACGGCGCTGCCCTGACCGACCTGGCCGGCGTCCTTGAAAAGCGTTTCGGTCGTCCGCTCAACCTTCAGGTTGAGCTGCAGCCCGAACTGATCGGCGGCGTGCGCGTGGTGGTGGGTGACGAGGTGTTGGACACTTCCGTCAAAGCCCGTCTGGAACAAATGAAAGTGGCCCTGACGGCGTGAGCCGCGGTGTGTCCCGAAGCGTCACAACTTACGAAAGAAGGAAAGAGTCATGCAGCTCAATCCCGCAGAAATTTCTGAACTGATCAAGTCCCGCATCGAAGGCTTGGCCCCCTCTGCCGATGTGCGCAACCAGGGTACCGTGGTGTCCGTGACCGACGGTATCGTGCGTGTGCACGGCCTGAGCGACGTGATGCAGGGCGAGATGCTGGAATTCCCGGCCGGCAAAGACGGTCAGCCCACCTTCGGCCTGGCGCTGAACCTCGAGCGCGACTCCGTCGGCGCCGTGATTCTGGGTGAGTACGAACACATCTCCGAAGGCGACACCGTCAAGTGCACGGGCCGCATTCTGGAAGTGCCGGTGGGCCCTGAACTGGTCGGCCGCGTGGTCAACGCCCTGGGCGCCCCGATCGACGGCAAAGGCCCGATCAACGCCAAGATGACCGACGTGATCGAAAAAGTGGCGCCGGGCGTGATCGCCCGCCAGTCTGTGGACCAGCCGATGCAGACCGGCCTGAAGTCCATCGACTCGATGGTGCCCGTCGGCCGTGGCCAGCGCGAGCTGATCATCGGCGACCGCCAGACCGGCAAGACCGCCGTGGCGATCGACGCGATCATCAACCAGAAGGGTCAGAACATGACCTGCGTGTACGTCGCCATCGGCCAGAAGGCGTCGTCCATCAAGAACGTGGTGCGCGCCCTGGAGCAGGCCGGCGCCATGGAATACACCATCGTGGTCGCTGCCTCGGCTTCCGAGTCCGCCGCCATGCAGTACCTGTCGGCCTATTCCGGCTGCACCATGGGTGAGTACTTCCGCGACCGCGGCCAGGACGCCCTGATCGTGTACGACGACCTGTCCAAGCAGGCCGTGGCCTACCGCCAGGTGTCGCTGCTGCTGCGCCGCCCGCCGGGCCGCGAAGCCTACCCCGGCGACGTGTTCTACCTGCACAGCCGCCTGCTGGAGCGTGCCGCCCGCGTGAACGCCGACTACGTCGAGGCCTTCACCAAGGGTGAAGTTAAGGGCAAGACCGGCTCGCTGACCGCACTGCCGATCATCGAAACCCAAGCCGGTGACGTGTCCGCTTTCGTGCCGACCAACGTGATCTCGATCACCGACGGCCAGATCTTTCTGGAAACCAGCCTGTTCAACGCCGGTATCCGCCCCGCCATCAACGCCGGTATCTCCGTGTCCCGCGTGGGCGGTGCCGCCCAGACCAAGCTGGTCAAGGGCCTGTCCGGCGGTATCCGTACCGACCTGGCGCAGTACCGCGAACTGGCCGCCTTTGCGCAGTTCGCTTCCGACCTGGACGAAGCCACCCGCAAGCAGCTGGACCGCGGTGCCCGCGTGACCGAACTGCTCAAGCAGGCCCAGTACAGCCCGCAGTCCATCAGCCTGATGGGGGCCACCCTGTACGCCGTGAACAAGGGCTTCATGGACGACGTGGAAGTCAAGCAGATCCTGGCTTTTGAAGCCGGCATGCACGCCCACCTGAAGGACAAGCACGCTGCGTTGCTGGCCAAGCTGGAAAGCGCCAAGGCCATGGACAAGGACGCCGAAGCCGAGCTGAACGCGGCCATCGCCGAGTTCAAGAAGACCGGCACCTACTAAGCGGCGCGCGAGCGACCGATTAAGGAGCATCAATGGCAGCAGGCAAGGAAATACGCGGCAAGATCAAATCGGTGGAAAACACCAAGAAGATCACCAAAGCCATGGAAATGGTGGCCGCCTCCAAAATGCGCAAGGCGCAAGACCGCATGCGCATGGCCCGGCCGTTCAGCGAGAAGGTGCGCCAGATCGCTGCCAACCTGAGCCGTGCCAACCCGGACTACACGCACCCCTTCATGGTGACCCACGACGACGCCACGGCGTCGGGCATGATCGTGGTGACCACCGACAAGGGGCTGTGTGGTGGCATGAACACCAACGTGCTGCGTCAGGTGACCAACCAGCTCAAGGACCTGCAGGCCAAGGGCCAGACTGCGGAAGTGGTCGCCATCGGCAACAAGGGCCTGGGCTTTTTGAACCGCATCGGCGCCAAGGTGGTGTCTCAGGTCACCGGCCTGGGCGACACGCCGCACCTCGACAAGCTGATTGGCCCGGTCAAGGTGCTGCTCGATGCTTACACCGAAGGTCGCGTGAACGCGGTGTACCTGTGCTACACAAAGTTCATCAACACGATGAAGCAAGAGGCGGTGGTGCAACAGCTGCTGCCCTTGAGCACCCAGGACCTGGAAGCCGGCGAAGCCGGGCACGACTGGGACTACATCTACGAACCGGACCAGCAGACCGTGATCGACGAGCTGCTCATCCGCTACGTGGAAGCCCAGGTGTACCAGGCCGTGGCCGAGAACATGGCGTCCGAGCAATCGGCACGCATGGTGGCCATGAAGGCCGCGACCGACAACGCCGGCAACGTGATCAACGAGCTCAAGCTGGTCTACAACAAGACCCGTCAGGCCGGCATCACCAAAGAGCTGTCGGAAATCGTGGCAGGCGCCGCGGCCGTCTGAGGCCGGGGACTCAAGAATCTAGAGAAATTTAAAGGTATCCATCATGTCTCAAGCACAAGGCAAGATCGTTCAGTGCATCGGCGCCGTCGTGGACGTGGAGTTCCCGCGCGACCAGATGCCCCGCGTGTACGACGCGCTGAAAATGGAAGGTTCCGCGCTGACCCTGGAAGTGCAGCAGCAGCTGGGTGACGGCGTGGTCCGCACCATTGCGCTGGGTTCGTCCGACGGTCTGCGTCGCGGCATGGTCGTGACCAACACCCACGCCCCCATCACCGTGCCCGTGGGCAAGGCCACCCTGGGCCGCATCATGGACGTGCTGGGCACGCCCATCGACGAGCGCGGCCCCGTGGACCAGACCCTGACCGCTTCCATCCACCGCAAGGCCCCGGCCTACGACGAGCTGAGCCCGTCGCAAGAGCTGCTGGAAACCGGCATCAAGGTGATCGACCTGGTGTGCCCGTTCGCCAAGGGCGGTAAAGTGGGCCTGTTCGGTGGCGCCGGTGTGGGCAAGACCGTGAACATGATGGAGCTCATCAACAACATCGCCAAGGCGCACAGCGGTCTGTCCGTGTTCGCCGGCGTGGGTGAGCGCACCCGTGAAGGCAACGACTTCTACCACGAGATGGCCGATTCCGGCGTGGTGAAGCTGGACAACCTGGCCGAATCCAAAGTGGCCATGGTGTACGGCCAGATGAACGAGCCGCCGGGCAACCGTCTGCGCGTGGCCCTGACCGGCCTGACCATCGCCGAGTCCTTCCGCGACGAAGGCCGTGACGTGCTGTTCTTCGTGGACAACATCTACCGTTACACCCTGGCCGGTACCGAAGTGTCCGCGCTGCTGGGCCGCATGCCGTCCGCCGTGGGCTACCAGCCGACGCTGGCCGAAGAAATGGGCCGCCTGCAGGAGCGCATCACCTCCACCAAGGTGGGCTCGATCACTTCGATCCAGGCCGTGTACGTGCCGGCCGACGACTTGACCGACCCGTCGCCCGCCACCACCTTCGCCCACCTGGACTCCACCGTGGTGCTGTCGCGTGACATCGCCGCCCTGGGTATCTACCCCGCCGTGGACCCGCTGGATTCCACCAGCCGCCAGCTCGACCCGCTGGTGGTGGGTGAAGAGCACTACAACACCGCCCGTGCGGTGCAGGGCACCCTGCAGCGCTACAAGGAACTGCGCGACATCATCGCCATTCTGGGCATGGACGAACTGGCACCGGAAGACAAGCTGGCCGTGGCCCGCGCCCGGAAAATCCAGCGCTTCCTGTCGCAGCCCTTCCACGTCGCGGAAGTGTTCACCGGCTCGCCCGGCAAGTACGTGCCGCTGGCCGAAACCATCCGTGGTTTCAAGATGATCACCGCCGGCGAGTGCGACCACCTGCCGGAGCAGGCCTTCTACATGGTCGGCACCATCGACGAAGCCTTCGAGAAAGCCAAGAAGCTGGCCTAAAGCGTGCCGGCCGGTCACCCGGTGGCCACCTGTTCCGTGCCTTGGTGCGGTGAGGTGGCCAGGCACCGGAAGACTGGCCCAGCGCTTCATGCCGGTTTCAACAAGGAGTAAAGATGAGCACGATACAAGTCGAGGTGGTGAGTGCCGAAGAGTCGATCTTCAGCGGCCCAGCCAAGTTTGTGGCGTTGCCGGGTGAGTCGGGCGAACTGGGCATTCTGCCCGGTCACATCCCGCTGATCACCCGCATCCGTCCCGGTGCGGTGCGCATCGAGAAGGCCGACGGCGGCGAGGAGTTCGTGTTCGTGGCCGGCGGCATCCTGGAGGTGCAGCCCAAGCTGGTGACGGTGTTGAGCGATACCGCCATCCGCGGCAAGGACCTGGACGAGGCCAAGGCCAACGACGCCCGCAAAGCGGCCGAAGAGGCCCTCAAAAACGCCAAGAGCGACGTAGACCTGGCCAAGGCGACGTCCGAGCTGGCCGTCATGGCGGCCCAGATCGCGGCCCTGCGCAAGTACCGCCAGAAAAAGTGACGCGCCGCTCTGCGCCGCACGCCACCGAAACCGCCTCTCTGGAGGCGGTTTTTTCTTGGGCCATGCACAATAGCGGCATGCGACGAC
>NZ_JAAQQT010000551.1:0-1445 GCF_011742065.1 Aquabacterium sp. A08 | reverse complement strand
TTGAAGCGCAGCACCGGCTGGACGCCTTCGGGCACCGGCGGCAACACCTTGCCCGGCTCCGGGCGCCAGGTGCCGTCGTAACGCGGTTTTTCCTTGTTGGCCATCTGGCGCTCGCGCAAGGCATCCAGTTCCGCCACGCTCATGTAGCAGGGGTAGACGTGGCCGGCGGCGATCAATTGCTGCAGCACCGCTTTGTAGCGGTCCATGCGCTGCATCTGGTAGAACGGACCCTCGTCGTGGTCCAGGCCCAGCCAGGCCATGCCTTCGAGGATGACGTCCACCGCGGCCTGGGTGGAACGTTCCTGGTCGGTGTCTTCGATGCGCAGGATGAAGTCGCCGCCCTGGGCGCGGGCAAAGGCCCAGGGGTAGAGGGCCGAGCGGATGTTGCCCAGGTGGATGAAGCCGGTGGGCGACGGGGCGAAACGGGTGCGGACGCGTGCGGTCATGGATCAGTCGAGGGTGTTCAGGCCACGGGCCAGGTCGGCCTGGATGTCCTGCAAATGTTCAAGGCCCACGGCGACGCGGACCAGGCCCTGGCCAATGCCGGCGGCCTGGCGCTGGGCTTCGGACAGCTTGCCGTGGGAGGTGCTGGCCGGGTGGGCCAGCAGGGTTTTGGTGTCGCCCAGGTTGGTGCACAGCGACAGCACCTGCAGCGCGTCGAGCACATGGAAGGCGCGGGCGCGGGCCTGTTCGGGGTGGTCGGCCTTCACGTCAAAGGCCAGCACCGCGCCGCCGCAACCGTCCATCTGGCGCATGGCCAGGGCGTACTGCGGGTGGCTGGGCAGGCCGGGGTAATGCACGCGGGCCACGGCGGGGTGGGCCTCCAGCCACTGGGCCAGGGCCAGCGCCTGGGCGCTCTGGGCACGCAGCCGCAGGCTCAGCGTTTCCAGGCCCTTGAGCACCACCCAGGCGTTGAACGGCGACAGCACCATGCCCGCGTTCTTCTGCACCGGCAGCAATTTGTCGAGCACCAGGCGCTCGGGCGCGCACACGGCGCCGGCCATGACGCGGCCCTGCCCATCCAGGTATTTGGTGCCGGAGTGGATGACCAGGTCGGCCCCCAGCGCGATCGGGCGTTGCAGCGCCGGCGTGGCAAAGCAGTTGTCCACCGCCAGCCAGGCGCCGGCGTGGTGGGCCAGGTCGGCCAGCGCCGCGATGTCGCAGACCTCGGTCAGCGGGTTGGTGGGCGTTTCGGCGAACAGCAGCCGGGTGTTGGGGCGGATGGCCGCCGCCCACGCCGCCAGGTCGGTCTGCGGCACGGCGGTGGACTCGACGCCAAAGCGCGCGAACTCGGAACCGATCAGCTTGAGCGAGGAGCCGAACATGGACCGCGAATACACCACGTGGTCACCGGCTTTGAGCAGGCCGAAGCACATCAACATGATGGCCGACATGCCCGAGGCGGTGGCCAGGCAGGCCTCGGCGCCTTCCAGCGCGGCCAGGCG
>NZ_JAAQQT010000550.1:0-61724 GCF_011742065.1 Aquabacterium sp. A08 | reverse complement strand
GCGTCGATCACTTCCTGGTCGCGCATCGAGCCACCGGGCTGGATGACGCAGGTCGCACCCGCGTCCACCACCACGTCCAGGCCGTCGCGGAACGGGAAGAACGCATCCGACGCCACCGCCGTGCCCTGCAGGCTCAGGCCGGCGTGCTCGGCCTTGATGCTGGCGATGCGGGCCGAATCCAGGCGGCTCATCTGACCGGCGCCCACGCCCATGGTCATGCCGTTCTTGCAGAACACGATGGCGTTGGACTTGACGTACTTGGCCACCTTCCAAGCGAACAGCAGGTCTTGCAATTCTTCCGCGGTAGGCTGCTTGGTGGTCACCACCTTCAGGTCGGCCAGGGTCATGTCGTGGTTGTCGGCGGTCTGCAGCAGGAGGCCGGAGCCCACGCGCTTGACGTCGATGGCGTTGCGACCGTTGTCCCAGTCGGTGGCGCCGCCGTTGGGCAGCGTGATCTTCATCAGGCGCACGTTGGCCTTGGATTTGAAGATGGCCAGCGCTTCGGGGGTGAAGTCGGTGGCGATCAGCACCTCGACGAACTGCTTGGACACGGCCAGCGCGGCCTCACCGTCCAGCGCGCGGTTGAAGGCGATGATGCCGCCGAAGGCGCTGGTCGGGTCGGTCTGGAAGGCCTTGCTGTAGGCCTCCAGCGGGTGGGCGCCCACGGCCACGCCGCAGGGGTTGGCGTGCTTGACGATGACGCAAGCCGGCACGTCGAAGCTCTTGACGGCTTCCCAGGCGGCGTCGGCATCGGCAATGTTGTTGTAGCTCAGTTCCTTGCCCTGCAGCTGCAGGCCGGTGACGAGCGAGCCGGGCGCCGGGTACAGGTCGCGGTACAGGGCGGCCTGCTGGTGGCTGTTTTCGCCGTAGCGCAGGTCTTGCACCTTGACGAAGCGGCCGTTGCTCTGGCCCGGGAACAGCAGGCGCTGGGGCTGGGCTTCATCGCCGGGCACGCCGGCGCCCAGGTCCACCGCCGACAGGTAGTCGCTGATGGCGGCGTCGTAGTTGCTGATGCGGTTGAAGGCGGCCACGGCCAGCTGGAAGCGGGTCAGCTCGCTCACTTGGCCGCCGTCTTTCAGCTCGGACACGACGATGGAGTACTGGCTGGCGTCGGTCAGCACGGCCACGTCTTTCCAGTTCTTGGCGGCGGAGCGCACCATGGCCGGGCCGCCGATGTCGATGTTCTCGATCGCGTCGGCCAGGGTGCAGCCGGGCTGGGCCACGGTGGCCTCGAAGGGGTAGAGGTTGACCACCAGGAGGTCGATGGTGCCGATGCCGTGCTGCTGCAGCGCGGCCATGTGCTCGGGCAGGTCGCGGCGCGCCAACAGACCGCCATGCACCATGGGGTGCAGGGTCTTGACACGGCCGTCCAGCATCTCGGGGAAGCCGGTGACTTCGGCCACCTCGGTCACGGGCAGGCCGTGGTCGGCCAGCAGCTTGGCGGTGCCGCCGGTGGAGATGAGCTGCACACCCAGGGCATGCAGTTCGCGCGCCAGGTCGAGCACGCCGGTTTTGTCGGAGACCGAGAGAAGAGCTTTCATCGGAGGGATTCCCAAGGGGTCAGAGAGTGAACGAATCGGATCGGGGGCCGCCAGCCGGGGGCTGCCCGGTGCGTGGCGCGGCTGCGGTTGGGGTTCAGCCGTCGAGCAGGCCGTGCTCCAGCAGCTTCTTGCGCAGGGTGTTGCGGTTCAGACCCAGCCACTGCGCGGCGCGCGACTGGTTGTGCTGGGCGCGGTGCATCACCACCTCCAGCAGCGGTTTTTCCACGACGCGCATGAGCATGTCGTGCATGTTGGCGGGGTCGGTGCCGTCGAGGTCGCTGAAGTAGGCCTCGATGTTGGCTCTGACGCTGTCGGGCAGGCTGGGGTGGCTCATGCGGCGAGTTTCCAGGGGAGGTCGGCGGCCTCGAAAAAGGCGCGCACGGCGGACAGTTGGGCGTCGCACGTCTCGGTGCGGTTGATGTGTTCGCGGAACAGCGCGGTGCGCGCCGGGTCGCCCGGCAGCGCCTTGGCGTACCAGCCCAGGTGCTTGCGCGCGGTGCGCACGCCGGTGTATTCGCCGTACAGGGCGTAGTGGTCGTGCAGGTGCTCCAGCATCAGCGTTTGCAGCTCCTGCGGGCTGGGCGGGGGCAGGTGCTCGCCGGTGGCCAGAAAATGCGCCACCTCGCGGAACAGCCAGGGCCGGCCTTGGGCGGCGCGGCCGATCATGATGGCGTCGCAGCCGGTGGCGGCCAGCACGTCGCGGGCTTTTTCGGGGCTGTCGATGTCGCCGTTGGCCACCACCGGGATGCCCACCTGGGCCTTGATGGCGGCCACCGTCTCGTGCTCGGCCACGCCTTTGTAGCCCTGCTCGCGGGTGCGGCCGTGGACGGTGAGCATCTGCACCCCCGCGTTTTCGGCGGCCCGAGCCAGCACCGGGGCGTTCTTGGCCGCCTGGCACCAGCCGGTGCGCATTTTCAGGGTCACCGGCACGCCGTGCGGCGCGCAGGCCTGGACCACCGCTTCGACAATCGCCAAAGCCAGCGCCTCGTCCTGCATCAGGGCCGAGCCGGCCCATTTGTTGCAGACCTTCTTGGCCGGGCAGCCCATGTTGATGTCGATGATCTGGGCGCCGCGGTCGATGTTGTAGCGCGCGGCCTCGGCCATCATCTCGGCGTCGGTTCCGGCGATCTGCACCGCGATCGGGCCGGGCTCGCCGGCGTGGTTGGCGCGGCGCGAGGTTTTCAGGCTGTCGCGCAGGTCGGGGCGCGAGGTGACCATTTCGCTGACCGCGTAGCCCGCGCCCAGGCGTTTGCACAGATGCCGGAACGGCAGGTCCGTCACCCCGGCCATGGGGGCGACGAACAGGGCGTTGGGCAGGGTGTAGGGGCCGAGGCGCATGCGGGAAAAACAAAAGCACCCTCTGGCGCGGGACACGGCGGGGCGTGCGGACCGGGGGATGCTGAAAAAGTGTGCAGGATTGTAACCCCGACCCCACGCCCCCGGCGCGTCACGCCGACTGCCTATACTGCCCAGCCATGGAAACCTGGTTGTGGTCGCTGCTGGACACCCTGAGCCTGCCCCAGTACGGCCTGAGCACGCTGTTCGTGGTCGCGTTCGTTTCGGCCACGCTGCTGCCCATGGGCTCGGAGGCGGTGCTGTTCGGTCTGGTCAAGCTCAACCCCGAGCTGTTCTGGCCGGCCGTGGCCGTGGCCACCGTGGGCAACACCCTGGGCGGCGCGGTGAGCTGGGCCATGGGCTACGGCGCCCACCGGGCGGTGGACCGGGCGCGCGGCTCGGACACCCACCTGCACGCGCTGGCGTGGCTGGAACGCTTCGGCCCCAAGGCCTGTGTGCTGAGCTGGCTGCCGCTGGTGGGCGACCCGCTGTGCGCGGTGGCGGGCTGGCTCAAGTTTCCGCTGCTGCCCTGCATGGCCTGGATGGCCCTGGGCAAATGCCTGCGCTACCTGGTCATGACCGCCGCGCTGCTGTGGCTGCTGCCCGGCGACTGGCTGGCGCGCTGAGCGGCCCCGGCCGGTTCAGGCGCTCAGGCCAAAGCTGTCCACCAGGCGGCCGCGCAGGTCGGCCCAGGCCGCCTGTGCGGCGTCCCAGGGCGCGTGCTGGGCGGCTTGTTCCACCGCCTTGGCGCAGACCGAGTGGTCGGCGTAACCCAGGGTCTGCAGCACGCTCTTCAGGCTGTGCGCCACCCGGCGCAGGGCCACGGCGTCGTTGCCGGCGCAGGCCGCGTCGCCCTCTTGCAGGTCCACCTTGAACTGCTCGGTGCAGGAGGCGCGGAAGGTTTCGTAAAAACCGCGGTCACCGTCGAAATAGGTTTCGATGGCGGCCAGCTCGAAGGGTTGGAGGTCGGGGTGTGCCACAGGGGTGTCCGGTTGGGGGGCGTCGGGCCAGTCGGCCAGGTTGAGCGCGTCACGCACGGCCTGCACCAGTTCCGGCACGGACGCCGGCTTGGCCAGGCACTGGTGCACGCCCAGCGCGGTCATGCGTTCGCGCACCGCCTGGTGCAGGCCGGCGCTGAACACCAGCACGCGCGGGGCCCCGGGCCGGCGCGGTTGGAGGTGCTCGATCAAGGCCTGCCCCGAGGCCCCGGGAAAGGTCAGGTCGGTGATGACCAGGGCAAAGGCGTGGCGCTCGCAGGCGCCCAGCGCGGCCTCGACGGTGGGGCAGAACACCGCGTCCACTTCCAGGCGGGCGAGCGCCTCGCCGATGAAACGCGAGACGGTGGGATCGTCCTCGACGACCAGGATGGGGGTGTGGGGCACGGCCGTGGCGCGGGGTGGGGCGGCTCAGTCCGCGGCCGGCTCGGGCTCGGCAGCCGCCGGGGCGATCAGGTGCTGCAGCGCGGCCTCGATCAGGGGGGGCAATTCCTGCACCAGCTTGGGTTTGTGCACCACGGCCACGTCCTGCAGGGCAAAGGCGTAGGGCGCCCGCTGGTCCTGGTCCAGCGAGGTCAGCACCACCAGCTTGCACTGGCCGAACAGGGCGTGGCGGCGCAGACCGGTGATCATGGTGGCGCCGTCGATGCCGGGCAGCAGGATGTCCACGATGATCAGGTCCGGCTGCAGGTGGCCAAAGGACACCAGCCCGGTGATGCCGTCGTTGGCGATGTGCAGGTCCACCGTGGGAAAGCGCTGCTTGACCAGCATGGACACCAGGTTCTGGAAATGCGAGGAGTCCTCGATCAGCAGGATGCGGGGCACGTGCACACCGGCACGGCGCCGGCCCCCCGCGCGGCCCTCGTGGGCGATGCCGTGCAGCGCCGCCACACCGGTGACGCCGGCGCGGCTGCCCTGGATCCAGCGCTCCAGCGATTCGCGGGTGATGCGGCGGTGCCCCCCGGGGGTTTTCCAGGCCTGCAGGTCGCCGCGGTCCACCATCAGCTGGACCGACCGCACCGCCATGCCGAGGATTTTCGCCACCTCCAGCGTGGTGTAGTAGTTGGCAGAGGACATGTCGTTGGGAGCGGCGGGGGTATTCATGGGCATGATTTTGCAACAAATGGCACATTGACCACAACATAAATTTTTACCACTTCGCGGGCCGCGGGGCGGGCACATGCAGCCCCCAGCGTCCCGAAAGCGCTAGGAGTGCCAAACAAGTGGAAAAATCAGCCGTTGTTCAGCAGCGTGCGCCAGCCCTCGGCCCCGAGCCGGCGCAGGGTGTCGAGGTTGCGCGCCACGATGGTGTCGGCGCTGTCGCCCGAGGCGGTGGCCCGCTCGACGCTGTCTTCCCGCAGCAGGTGCAGGGTGGGGTATGGCGCGCGGTTGGTGGCGTTGGTCACGTCGTCGGGCTCGGTGCCCTCGAACTGGAAGTCCGGGTGAAACGGCGCCACCTGCAGCACCCCGTCCAGTTCGTGCTCTTCCAGCACCTCGTCCACCACGTCCAGCAGGTCGTTGAACACCAGAAAGTCGGGGAACAGCGTCGGGTGGATCAGCAGCGTGGTGTCCACCACCTCGGCCGGGGTGTTTTTCAACAGTTCCAGTTCGCGGTCCAGGTCGTCCAGAAAACCGTCGAGGTGGCGCGCGCGGCTGACCACCAGCCGCACCTGGTTTTTCACGTACACGGCCTTGGCGAACGGGCACAGGTTCAGGCCGATCACCGCCCGCTCGATCCAGCGGCGGGTGTCGGCCAGCACCTGTTCGTCGCTGGGCACGGGGGCGGTGGCGGTCATGGCGGCGGTCACTTCAGGGACTTGAAGCGGGCGCGCTTGGGGCGTGCGCCCTCTTCGCCCAGGCGCTTCTTCTTGTCGGCTTCGTACTCGGTGAAGTTGCCGTCGTAGAAGTACCACTGCGAGTTGCCCTCGCAGGCCAGGATGTGGGTGCAGATGCGGTCGAGGAACCAGCGGTCGTGCGAAATGACCATGGCGCTGCCGGCGAATTCCAGCAGCGCTTCTTCCAGCGCGCGCAGGGTTTCGACGTCGAGGTCGTTCGAGGGTTCGTCCAGCATCAGCACGTTGCCGCCCTGGGCCAGGGTTTTGGCCAGGTGCAGGCGGCCGCGCTCACCGCCCGACAGGTTGCCCACCAGCTTCTGCTGGTCGTTGCCCTTGAAGTTGAAGCGGCCGATGTAGGCGCGCGACGGCATCACGAACTTGCCCACGGTGATGTTGTCCAGCCCGCCGGAGACGTCTTCCCACACCGTCTTGGCGCCGTCCAGGCTTTCGCGGCCCTGGTCCACAAAGGCCAGCTTGGCGGTCTGGCCAATGATGACTTCGCCCGCGTCCGGCGTTTCCACGCCCTGGATCATGCGGAACAGCGTCGATTTGCCGGCGCCGTTGGGACCGATGATGCCGACGATGGCGCCCGGCGGTACCGAAAAGCTCAGGTTGTCGATCAGCACCCGGTCGCCAAAGGACTTGCTGACGTTCTTGAACTCGATCACCTGGTTGCCCAGGCGCTCGGCCACGGGGATGAAGATCTCGTTGGTCTCGTTGCGGCGCTGGTAGTCCACATCGCTCAGTTCCTCGAAGCGGGCCAAGCGCGCCTTGCTCTTGGCCTGGCGGCCCTTGGCGTTGGAGCGCACCCACTTCAATTCCTCTTTCATGGCCTTGGTGCGGGCGTCCTCGGACTTCTGTTCCGTCTCCAGGCGGCGTTCCTTCTGGTCCAGCCAGTCGGAGTAGTTGCCCTTCCACGGAATGCCGTGGCCGCGGTCCAGTTCCAGAATCCACTCGGCGGCGTTGTCGAGGAAGTAGCGGTCGTGGGTGATGGCCACCACGGTGCCCGGGAAGCGCTGCAGGAAGTGCTCCAGCCATTCCACGCTTTCGGCGTCCAGGTGGTTGGTCGGTTCGTCGAGCAGCAGCATGTCGGGCTTGGAGAGCAGCAGGCGGCACAGGGCCACGCGGCGCTTTTCCCCGCCCGACAGGTTCTTGATGGTGGCCTCCCAGGGCGGCAGGTTCAGCGCGTCGGCGGCCAACTCCAACTGCAGGTCGGCGTTTTCGGAACCGCTGGCCGCGATGATGGCTTCGAGCTCGGCCTGCTCGGCGGCCAGGGCGTCAAAGTCGGCGTTCTCGTCGGCGTAGGCGGCGTACACCTCCTCCAGCCGCTGCTTGGCGGCCAGGGCGCCGCCAATGCCCTCTTCCACCGCCTGACGCACGGTCTGTTCCGGGTCGATCTGCGGCTCCTGCGGCAGGTAGCCGATCTTGATGCCCGGCATGGCGATGGCTTCGCCCTCGATCTCCTTGTCGATGCCGGCCATGATCTTGAGCAGCGTCGATTTGCCCGAGCCGTTCAGGCCGAGCACGCCGATCTTGGCGCCGGGAAAGAAGCTGATGGACACGTCCTTCAAGATCTGCCGCTTCGGCGGAACAGTCTTGGTGACGCGGTTCATGGAAAAAACGTATTGGGCCATGTCGGTTTCGCTTGCAAAAATCGGGCACCCGGGCGGGCACGCAACCTCCGATTATCCCTTTATGCGACAATGGGGTCGTTGCGCACCTTCAGTCAGTGCCACATCAGCGCCCTGCTGGGGCCCCGCTTGCCGCTGCGGCAACTCTGGTCGGCCCAATTTTTAGACCCATCAGCCCACCTTGACTGGCCTGTTGCCACCGTGCACAGGAAGCGGCCGATACCCCCTGCGCCCAGGACGGGCGCCGATACCCACATGACGTTTGAAGACCTGAAACTGGCCCCGGCCATCCTCGAAGCCGTTCGCGAACAAGGCTACGAAACCCCCACCCCCATCCAGGCCGAAGCCATTCCGGCCGTGCTCGAAGGCCACGACCTGCTGGCCGGCGCCCAGACCGGCACCGGCAAGACCGCCGCCTTCACCCTGCCCCTGCTGCACCGCCTGAGCGAGCAGGCCCCGGCCACCGGTGCCAAGCGCGCCATCCGCGCCCTGGTGCTGGCCCCCACCCGCGAACTGGCCGCCCAGGTCGAAGAATCGGTCAAGGCCTACGGCAAACACCTCAAGCTCAAGTCGGCCGTCATCTTCGGCGGTGTGGGCATGAACCCGCAGATCAACGCGCTCAACAAGGGCGTGGACATCGTGGTGGCCACCCCGGGCCGCCTGCTCGACCTGATCGAGCAAGGCCACGTGGACCTGTCGCAGATCCAGATCATGGTGCTGGACGAGGCCGACCGCATGCTGGACATGGGCTTCATCCACGACGTGAAGAAGATCCTGAAGCTGGTGCCCAAGCAAAAGCAGAGCCTGCTGTTCTCGGCCACCTTCAGCGACGAGATCCGCGAACTGGCCAACGGCCTGCTCAACAACCCGCGCAGCATCCAGGTGACCCCGCCCAACACCACGGTGCAGCGCATCAAGCAGACCATCCACCCGGTCGGTCGCGGCAAGAAGAAGGCGCTGCTGGCGCACATCATCAACCAGCACAACTGGAGCCAGGTGCTGGTGTTCACCCGCACCAAGTTCGGCGCCAACAACGTGGCCGAGTTCCTGGAGAAGAACGGCATCAGCGCCATGGCGCTGCACGGCAACAAGAGCCAGAGCGCCCGCACCCAGGCGCTGGCCGGCTTCAAGACCGGCGAGCTGCGCGCGCTGGTGGCCACCGACATCGCGGCCCGCGGCATTGACATCGACGACCTGCCGCACGTGGTGAACTACGAGATCCCCAACGTCTGCGAGGACTACGTGCACCGCATCGGCCGCACCGGCCGCGCCGGCGCGCAGGGCGAGGCGGTGAGCCTGGTGAGCCTGGACGAAGAAGGCTTCATGATGGCCATCGAAAAGTTCACCAAGCAGCAGATCCCGGTGGAAATCTTCCCCGAGTTCATGCCCGAGCCGGGTGAGAAGGCCGAACCCATTGCGATGGGTCGCCAGACCATCTGGGGCGGTGCCGGCAAGCCGCCAAGCCGCGAGGTGATGGCCGCTGCGGCCAAGGCCGCCCGCTCCGAGATGATGGAGCGCATCCGCGACAAGAAGGCCCACGACAAGGGCGGCCAGAAGCCGGCCCGGGGCGCCGCCCCGCGGGCCCAGGCGCCGCGCGACGAGGACGACGACAGCCAGCCGCCGCGCCACGACGGCCAACGCCGCCACCACAACGGGCCGCGCCCGGGCGCCGGCGCCAACGGCCCACGCGGCAACGGCAACAACCGGCCACGGCCGGCCGGCCAGGGTGCCCGGGGCGATGGCCGCGGCCGTCCGGCCGGTCAGGGCCAAGGTGCGGGCAACGCTGGGGCCGGTGGCCAGGGCGGCGCCCAGCGCCAGCCCGACCCGCTGCGCACCGGCATCGACGCCCTGGGCGAACGCGGCCGCAACAACCGCGGCCGCGGTGGCCGCCCGGGCGGCGGCGGCCAAGGCCGCAGTGGCGGAGGCGGCGGTGGTGGCATCGACCCGCTGCGCACCAGCTACGGCCGCATCAAGTAATGCCGCGCCAGTGCCAGCACGCGGTGTGGGGCGATGAGCGGGGGCGCACAATAGCGCCCATGCGATTCCTCCACACCATGCTGCGCGTGGGCCACCTGCAGCGCTCCATCGATTTCTACACCCAGGTGCTGGGCATGCAACTGCTGCGCACCTCCGACAACCCCGAGTACAAGTACTCGCTGGCCTTCCTGGGCTTTGAGGGCGGCAACCCCGGCCAGGCCGAGCTGGAGTTGACCTACAACTGGGGCGTGGAACAATACGACCACGGCAGCGCCTACGGCCACATCGCCCTGGGCGTGCCCGACGCCTACGCCGCCTGCGAGAAAATCCGGGCGGCCGGTGGCCAGATCACGCGCGAACCCGGCCCGGTCAAGGGCGGCACCACCGTCATCGCCTTCATCACCGACCCCGACGGTTACAAGATTGAACTGATCCAACGCGACTTTGAGGGCGCGGGCGCGGGCCTGCGCTGACCCGGCTCAGACCCCGGCCAGGCGCTCAAACAGGGCCTGGGCGTGGATGGGCTTGGTGATGTAGTCGTCCATGCCGGCGGCCAGGCTGGCCTGCTGGTCTTCCTTCAGGGCATTGGCCGTCATGGCGATGATGCAGGTGCGCGGCTGCAGGCCGCGCCGCTCCCGTTCGCGGATGCGGCGCGTGGCCTCCAGCCCATCCATCACCGGCATCTGCAGGTCCATCAGCACCAGGTCGTAGGGCCGCTGGGCCAGGGCGTCCAGCGCCTGCTGGCCGTTGACGGCCAGGTCCACCGCGTGGCCCCACTTGTGCAGCAGCGCCAGCGCCAGTTTCTGGTTCACGGGTTGGTCCTCCACCAGCAGCACGCGCAGGCTGCGGGCATGGCGGGTGGGCGCGCGGGCCGGCGCCTCGCCCGATGCGCCCGGGGCCGGCACCCGCAAGGCCCGCAGCAACGCCTCGTACAGATCTTCCGGCGCGATCGGCTTGGCGTAGTGGCCGGCAAAGCCCAGCGCGCGGCCGCGCTGCGCGTCGCCGCCCACGGCGCCGGACGACAGCATCAGCAGCACCGGCGTGCCGTGCGGCGGCGGGTGGGCGCGCAGGGCCTCGGCCACCTGGAAACCGTCCATGCCGGGCATGTGGCAGTCGAGCAGCGCCAGGTCGCAGGGCCGCTGCGCCAGCCAGGCCAGGGCCTCGGGGCCGCTGGCCGCCACCGCCACGTCCACGCCCCACTTGGCCAGCAGGCGCTGGTAGATGGTGCGGTTGGTCGGGTTGTCGTCCACCACCAGCATGCGCCGTCCGGCCAGCGCGCCGGGGGCCGACGCCCAGGACGGCGCGGCCGTGGGCTCCCAGTCCAGGGTCAGGGTGAAGTGGAACACACTGCCCACCCCGGGCTGGCTCTCCAGCCACAGGCGCCCGCCCATCAGCTCGATCAGGCGGCGCGAGATCGACAGGCCCAGCCCGGTGCCACCGAAGTGGCGGGTGGTGGTGGTGTCGGCCTGGCTGAAGGCGTCGAAGACGCGCGCCTGCTGCGCCGGCGCGATGCCGATGCCGGTGTCGCGCACCGCCACCTGCACGACGCGCTGGCCGGACGTCGGTCCGTCGCGCCATTCGACCTGCACCGCCACCTCGCCCTGGTGGGTGAACTTGATGGCGTTGCCCACCAGGTTGACCAGCACCTGCCGGATGCGCCCCGGGTCGCCCAGCACCTGCCCGGGCGGGTCCAGCGGCACGTCGGCCAGCACCTCCAGGCCCTTGTGGTGGGCGCGCAGGCCCAGCACGCGCAGCGTGTCGCTGACCAGCCGGCCCAGGCGCAGTGGCACCCGTTCGACCTGGAGCTTGCCGGCCTCGATCTTAGAGAAGTCCAGGATGTCGTTGATGATGGTCAGCAGCGACTCGGAGGAGTTCTTGACGATCTGCAGGTAGTCGCGCTGCTCCTCGGTCAGGGGGGTGTCCAGCGCCAGGTCGCACATGCCGATGATGCCGTTCATGGGCGTGCGGATCTCGTGGCTCATGTTGGCCAGGAACTCGCTCTTGGCGCGGTTGGCGGCCTCGGCCGCCTCCTTGGCCTGGCGCATGGCGCGTTCGGCGTGGCGCACCTCGGTCACGTCGCGCACGATGCCGATGAGCCGCTGCTGCCCCTCGGACGAGCCGCCGCGCAAGGCGGTGGCGTTGGTGTGGAAGATGCGCTCCTGGCCGTCGGGCCAGCAGACGCGGTACTCCAGGTCCACGCTCTGCCCCGCCGCCCACAGGGCCTCCAGCGCGGCCATCAGCCCCGGGGCATCGTCGGCGTGAACGCGGCGCAGGAAGGGTGCATGGGTGCCGTCCAGGCCGTCCGGCGCGACGCGGTGCAAATCCAGCATCTGCTGGTCGCACTGCATGCGCTGGCTGCGCACGTCCCACTCCCACACGCCAATGCCGGCCGAACGGGTCGCCAGCTCCAGCCGGCGGGCCGCGTCCAGCAGGTCCTGCTCGGCGCGCTTCTGGCGGGTGATGTCGGTGCGGATGGAGATGTAGGCCTCGGGCAGGCCATCCGCGTCCAGCAGCGGCACGATGGTGGCCGCCACCCAGTACAGCTCGCCGGTCTTGCGGCGGTTGCACACGTCGCCGCGCCAGACCTGCCCGGTGCCGATGTGGTGCCACATCTCGGCGAACAGCTCGGGGCCGTGCACGCCGGCGTTGACGATGCGGTGGTTCTGCCCGAGCAGTTCTTCGCGGGAGTAGCCGCTGAGGGCACAAAACCGGTCATTGGCGTAGGTGATGCGGCCGTCCAGGTCGGCCATGCTGACGATGGCGTGCTCGTCCAGCGCCAGGCGCTGGCGTTCCAGGGCGTGCAGTCGGCGCCGCAGGGCGGGTACGTCTGGCGCAGCCCCGGCCCCCGCGTCGAGCGCGGTCGGCGGCGAAGGCGGGGGTGTGGTCATGGCGGCGTCAGGGGCTGGGGCTCAGGCGGCCAGCCGTTCCAGGCCGCCCAGGTAAGGCCGCAGCGCCGCCGGCACGGTGACGCTGCCGTCGGCGTTCTGGTAATTTTCCAGCACCGCCACCAGCGCCCGGCCGACTGCCAGGCCAGAGCCGTTGAGGGTGTGCACCAGTTCGTTCTTGCCCTGGGCGTTCTTGAAGCGGGCCTGCAGGCGGCGCGCCTGGAAGGCTTCGCAGTTGCTGACCGAGCTGATTTCGCGGTAGGTGTTCTGCGCGGGCAACCAGACCTCCAGGTCGTGCGTGCGGGTGGCACCGAAGCCCATGTCGCCGGTGCACAGCGCCAGCACGCGGTAGGGCAGGCCCAGCTTCTGCAGAATGGCCTCGGCGTGGCGGGTCATGTCTTCCAGGGCGGCGTAGCTCTGCTCGGGGTGGACGATCTGCACCATCTCGACCTTGTCGAACTGGTGCTGGCGGATCAGGCCGCGCGTGTCACGCCCGGCAGAACCGGCTTCGGAACGGAAGCAAGGGGTATGGGCGGTGAGCTTGATGGGCAGGTCGGCCTCGGCCACGATGGCGTCGCGCACGAAGTTGGTCAGCGGCACCTCGCTGGTGGGGATGAGGTAGAGCGCGGTCTCGCTCTCGCCCTCCTGGCCGCCCTTGTTCGCGGCGAACAGGTCGGCCTCGAACTTGGGCAACTGCCCGGTGCCGCGCAGCGTCTCGGCGTTGACGATGTAGGGCGTGTAGCACTCGGTGTAGCCGTGCTCCTGGGTCTGCACGTCCAGCATGAACTGGGCCAGCGCGCGGTGCAGGCGGGCGACCTGGCCCTTCATGACGACGAAGCGCGAGCCGCTGAGCTTGGCCGCGGTTTCAAAGTCCAGCCCCAGGGGCTCGGCCAATTCCACGTGGTCTTTGGGGGCGAAACCCAACTCCGGTGGGTGCCCCCCTTCACCGCCCTGCGGGCTCCAGCGGCGCAGCTCGACGTTGCCGTGTTCGTCGGCCCCCACCGGCACGCTCTCGT
Organism: Aquabacterium sp. A08; assembly: GCF_011742065.1. Taxonomy (NCBI): domain Bacteria; kingdom Pseudomonadati; phylum Pseudomonadota; class Betaproteobacteria; order Burkholderiales; family Sphaerotilaceae; genus Aquabacterium; species Aquabacterium sp. A08. Next base: position 48,509 of record NZ_JAAQQT010000550.1, on the reverse strand, counting down.
GCGGCAGATTGGGCACGGCCAGCAGCAGGGCCTGCAGTTCGGCCTGGATCTGCTCCAGCCGGGCGGCGGACTGCTCCAGCTCGGTCTTGTAGCCGGCCACCTGGGCCATGGCGACGTCGGCCTCGGCGTGCTGGCCCTTGCCTTTGAGCATGCCGATCTGCTTGGACAGGCTGTTGCGCTGGGCCTGCAGTTCTTCGGTGCGCACCTGCAGCGCCTTGCGTTCGTGCTCCAGCGACTGGAAAGCGGCCACGTCGAGGAAAGGCTGGGGGGATTTGCGGGTCTGGAGCCGGGCGACGACGGCGTCGAGGTCTTTGCGCAGGGTGGTGATGTCTAGCATGGGGGCGTCTGTCGGGTTCGGTGGAGGGCCCGGGCCGCGGGGGCGCGGCGCTGGCCGTCATGGGGGGATTGTGCCGCGTTCCGGCACACGGTCCCGCCCACGGGGGGGCTCAGGCGCCGGGGGCGTTGAGCTTCAAGCCCTTGGGCAGCGGGAACTGGGTGGTTTCGCGCACGCCGTCCAGGCTGCGCACCGAGACCGCGCCGAGCTGCTTGAGGCGCTGCACCACGCCCTGCACCAGGGCTTCGGGCGCCGAGGCCCCGGCGGTCACGCCGATGCGGGCATGGCCGTCGAACCAGGCGTCCTGCAATTCGCTGGCGTCGTCCACCATGTGGGCGGGCACGCCCAGGCGCTCGGCCAGTTCGCGCAGGCGGTTGGTGTTGCTGCTGCTGGGGCTGCCCACCACCACCACCGCATCCACCTGTGTGCTCATCAGCTTGACCGCGTCCTGGCGGTTCTGGGTGGCGTAGCAGATGTCCTGCTGCTTGGGGCTGCGGATGTGCGGGAAGCGCGCCTGGACCGCGGCGGTGATGGCGGAGGCATCGTCCACGCTCAGGGTGGTTTGCGTCACCACGGCCAGCTTCTCGGTCTGGGCGGGCTGGACCCGGGCCACGTCGGCCACGTCTTCCACCAGGTGGATGCCGCTGTCGAGCTGGCCCATGGTGCCTTCGACCTCGGGGTGGCCCTTGTGGCCGATCATGATGAATTCGTAGCCTTCCTTGTGCAGCTTGGCCACCTCGACGTGGACCTTGCTGACCAGCGGGCAGGTGGCGTCGAAGATGCGAAAACCCCGCCGCTCGGCCTCGCGCTGGATGGCCTGGCTCACGCCGTGGGCGCTGAACACCAGGGTGGCGCCGGCGGGCACCTCGTCGAGCTCTTCGATGAAGATGGCGCCGCGGGCCTTGAGGTCGTTGACGACGTGGGTGTTGTGCACGATCTCGTGGCGCACGTAGATGGGCCGGCCGAATTTGGTCAGCGCGCGCTCGACGATCTCGATGGCCCGGTCCACCCCGGCGCAAAACCCGCGCGGCTCGGCCAGCAGCACCTCTTGCACGGCGGTCATCAGAGCACCCCGATCAGCTGCACCTCGAAGCGCACCGGTTGGCCAGCCAGGGGGTGGTTGAAGTCGAACAGGATGGCGCCGTCTTCGCGCACCTCGCGCACCGCCCCGGCGTAGCTGCCCAGGCCGTCGGGCGTGGGGAACTGGACCACGTCGCCGGCGGCGTAGCGCTCCATCGGGTCGCCCAGCTGGTCCATCAGCTTGCGCGCCACCCACTGCACCATGTCGGGCTGGCGCTCGCCAAACGCCTCGCCGGCGGCCAGCTCGATCACCGTGTGCGTGCCCTCCTCCAGGCCCAGCAGGCGCTGTTCGATGGCCGGCGACAGCTCGCCGCCGCCCAGGCTGAGGGTGGCGGGCTGGGCGTCGAAGGTGTTGATGAAGTCGCGCCCGTCCGGCCCGCTGAGGCGGTAGTGCAACGTGAGAAACGATCCGGCTTCGACCTGGGGCATGGCAAACACTTTCGGTGGTACAACCCGCTATTGTAGAAAGGGAGCAACCACATGACAGACTTGGCCATGCCCTTGAAGGGCCTGCCCGCCGACGCCCGGCCGCGCGAAAAGCTGCTGCAACGCGGCCCGACCGCGCTGAGCGACGCCGAACTGCTGGCGCTGCTGCTGCGCACCGGCCTGCCGGGCAAGAACGTGATCCAGCTCGGGCAGGAACTGGTGGACCGCTTTGGCGGCGTCGCCGGCCTGCTGCACTGCGGGGCCGACGCGCTGAAAACCGTCAAGGGCCTGGGGCCGGCCAAACGCGCCGAACTGATGGCGGTGGTGGAACTGGCCCGGCGCGCGCTGGCACAGGAACTGCAGCAAAAGCCCCTGTTCGACTCCCCGCAGGCCGTGGGCGACTACCTGCAGCTGCACCTGGGGCACAAACCGCACGAGGTGTTCGCGGTGCTGTTCCTCGACAGCCAGCACCGCCTGCTGGCGCTGGAGGAACTGTTCCGCGGCACCCTGGCGCAAACCAGCGTCTACCCGCGCGAGGTGGTGCTGCGCGCCCTGCACCACCACGCCGCGGCCGTGGTGCTGGCGCACAACCACCCCAGCGGCGTGGCCGAACCGTCGCGCGCCGACGAGACGCTGACGCAGACCCTGAAAGCCGCCCTGGCGCTGGTGGACGTGCGGGTGCTGGACCACTTCATCGTCACCGCGCACGGCTGCCGCTCCATGGCCGAAATGGGCCGAGTCTGAGCCGGGTTGCCCAGCCCCCACGCGGCGCGGGAAGCCGGCCCTGGGCGACAATCGGGGCGATGAAAGTGCGCTCCCTGGCCGACCTGAAAACCGTGCAGAAAGCCCTGGCCGCGCGCACCGCGCAGCGGGCGGCCGAACGCGCGGCGGCCGAGGCCGAGCGCCAGGCGGCCCACGAACGCGCCCACCGAGACCGCCTGCTGTTTGAACGGGCCGTGGGCGCGGTGCAGCGGCTGCCGCACCACGGCCGGCACACGCCACCGCGGGCCACGCCCCTGCCCGTGCCGCAGCAGCGCCGTCGCGACGAGGAGGCGGTCATGCAGGAGGCCCTGAGCGACGAGTTCGACGCCGAAACCCTGCTGCACACCGACGAGCACCTGAGCTTTCGCCGCCCCGGCGTGGGGCCGGAGGTGGTGCGCAAACTGCGCCAGGGCGACTGGAGCCTGCAGGCCCAGGTGGACCTGCACGGCCTGCGCACCGACGAGGCCCGCAGCACCCTGGCCACCTTCGTGCGCGAAGCGCACAAGCACGGCCTGCGCTGCGTGCGCGTGGTGCACGGCAAGGGCCTGGGCTCGCCCGGCAAGACGCCGGTGCTCAAGGGCAAGGTGCACAGCTGGCTGGTGCAGAAAAACGAGGTGATGGCGTTTGTGCAGGCGCGCCCGGCCGAGGGCGGCGCCGGCGCGCTGGTGGTGCTGCTGCGGCCGTCGCCGCACAGCCGTTGAACCTCGGCCGGTCGGGGCGCGGCCCGCACCGGACGCGCACAGACCCAGCCCCGGTCCGCGCTCAGGCCGGGGTGTTGCGCATCCAGTCGGCGGTCTGGAAAAAGCTCTGGGCCAGGCGCTCGCGCAAATCCGCCGGCACGCCGGTGTCCTGCATCGCCTGCTGCATGCAGGCCAGCCACTGGTCGCGTTCCAACACCCCGATTTTGAACGGCATGTGGCGCATGCGCAGGCGCGGGTGGCCGTAGCGGTGCTGGTAGTGCTGCGGGCCCCCGAGCCAGCCGCACAGGAACCAGAACAGTTTTTGCCGGGCATCGTCCAGCGCCGGGCCGTGGCTGGCGCGCAGTTCGCGGTAACCGGGCTCCAGGTCCATCAGGTCGTAAAAGCGGTCCACCAACTGCTGCACGGCGGGCTCGCCCCCGATCCAGTCGAACGGGGTCAGCGGCTGGCCGTCGGCGCCACGGGGCGGGGGTTCCTGTATCTGCATGGGCGTATTGTGCCGCTGTGGCGGCGTCAGTCGGCGGCCTGGCGCAGGGTGGCCACCACCGGCGTGCGCAGGATGCCACGCAGCCCCCACCAGCCGGCGGCCAGCGCCAGCAACGCGCCGGCCGCCGCGCCGGCCAGCGGCACCCAGGGCGAGGCGTTCCAGCTGAACTCGAAGGCGTAGCGCGCCAGCGCCCAGCCCACCGCCACCGCCACCAGCGACGCCAGCAGCCCCGCCAGCAGACCCACCCCCACCAGCTCGGCCCGCTGCACCTGCCGGAGCAACGACGACTGCGCCCCCACCGCCCGCAGGATGGCGAACTCGCGTTCGCGCTGGCTGCGGGTGGCGGTGATGGCGGCGAACAGCACCACCAACCCGGCGGCCAGGGTGAAGGCAAACAGGAATTCCACCGCCCGGATCACCTGGTCCAGCACCCGCTGCACCTGGGCCAGGGTGCTGCTCATGTCGACGTTGGTGACGTTGGGGTAGGCGCGCACCAGCGCGTTGTCGAACCCCGGCGTGGCCGGAGCGCGGTAGGCGCTGATGTAGGTGAGCGGCACGCCGGGCATCTGCGCCACCGGGAACATGGCAAAGAAGTTGACCCGCATCGAGCCCCAGTCCACCTTGCGCAGGCTGGTGAGGGTGGACTCCACCGGCTGGCCGGCGATGTCGAAGGTCAGCCGGTCGCCCAGCTTCAGCCCCAGGGTCTGGGCCAGGCCGTCCTCGACGCTGATGGCACCGGCCTCGTCGGGCGCCCAGCGCCCGGCCACCACCGGGTTGTGCGGGGGCAGTTCGGCGCTGTGCGACAGGTTGAATTCGCGGTCCACCAGGCGCTGGGCGCGGTCGCCGGGGAAGTCTTCGGGCACCACGGTGCGGCCGTTGATGGCCACCAGCCGCCCGCGGATCATGGGGTACCAGTCGTAGCGCGCCACGCCCTGCTCGCGCAGGGTGGCCTGGAAGGGCTGGGCCTGCTCGGGCTGGATGTTGATGACGAAGCGGTTGGGCGCGTCGGGCTGGGTGGCCTGCTGCCAGCTGCGGATCAGGTCGGTGCGCAGCAGCACCAGCAGCACCAGCGCCAGCAGGCCGACCGACAGGGCGCTGACCTGCACCACCGCGTAGGCCGGGCGGGCACACAGCTGGCGGGTGGCCAGCCGCAGCCAGCGCGGCGCAGTGGTTTCGTTGACCAGCGCCCGCAGCAGGCGCACCGCGCCGTAGCTGACGGCCGCGAACAGCGCCACAGCCGCGGCAAAGCCGCCGACGGCGATCAGGCCCAGGGTGGCGTCGCGGCTGACCGCCAGCAGCAGCACGGCGAAGCCGGCGGCCCCCAGACCCAGCACCGCCAGCGAGGCGGGCTTGAGGTTGCCGACCTCGCGCCGGATGACGCGCAGCGGCGGCACCTGGGCCAGTTGCAGCACCGGCGGCAGGCCAAAGGCGAGCATCAGGGTCAGGCCCACGCCCAGGCCGAACACCGCCGGCCACAGGCTGGGCGGCGGCAGGTCGGCTTGCACCAGGCCGGCCAGCAGCCAGACAAAGCCGTGGTGCACCGCGTAGCCCAGGGCCACGCCCAGGGCCCCGGCCAGCCCGCCCACCAGCACGAATGAGAAAGTGTAGGCCCGGGCCATGGTGCCCTGCGACAGCCCCAGCACGCGCAGCATGGCGCAGTCGTCCAGGTGGCGGCCGGCGTACACCCGCGCGGCGATGGCGACGGCCACCGCGCTCAACAACGCCGCCAGCAGAGCCACCAGGTTGAGGAATTTTTCCGCGCGGCCCAGCGTCTGCTGCATCTCGGGTCGGCCGGACTCGAACGACTCCAGCCGCACACCACGCACGGTGGGCCGGGCCAGCTCGGCCTCGGCCCAGGCGGTGTAGCGCTGCACCGCCGCGTCGGGGCCGGCCACGGCCAGACGATAGCTCAGGCGGCTGGCGGGCTGCACCAGGCCGGTGGCGGGCAGGTCGTCGCGGTGGATCATCACCCGCGGGGCGAAGCTCATGAAGCCGGCGCCGCGGTCGGGTTCGACGACGATCAGGCGCGCCAGCCGGAACGCGCGGTCGCCCAGCCACAGGGTGTCGCCGAGCCGCAGGTCCAGCGCCGCCAGCAAGGGCTCGTCCACCCAGGCGGTGCCGGGGGTGGGCACGGCAGCGGTGGGCTGGCCGGCCTCGCCCGGCGCGGCGGCCACGCGCAGCTGGCCGCGCAGGGGGTAACCGTCGGCCACGGCCTTGAGCGCCACCAGGCGCGCGACGCCGCCGTGGGCGTCGTCGGCCCGGCCCATGGTGGGGAAGCTCACGTGTTCGGTGGTCTGCAGGCCCAGCGCACGGGCCTGTTCGGCGAAGGCGGCGGGGGCAGGCTGGTCGCTGCGCAGCACGGCGTCGCCGCCGATGAGCTGGCGCGCGTCGCGGGCCAGGCCGTTTTGCAGGCGGTCGGCGAAAAAGCCCACCGCGGTCAGCGCCGCCACCGCCAGGGCGATGGCCAGCACCAGCACGCGCAATTCGCCAGCGCGCCCGTCGCGCCGCAGCGCACGCCAGCCGATGGCCCAGAAACTTGCAGACACAGCGTTCATGGGCTGGAGGTTAGCGCAAACCCCAATCCGGCACCGGCGCCGGGGCTTGCGGGCCTTATTTGGTGCCGAAAATGCGGTCGCCGGCGTCGCCCAGGCCGGGCACGATGTAGCCGTGCTCGTTCAGGCCGCGGTCCACCGCCGGGGTGTACACCGGCACGTCGGGGTGGTGCCGGTGGAAGGTGGCCAGGCCTTCGGGGCAGGTGACCAGGCAGACGAAGCGCAGCGAACGCGGCTGGCAGGCCTTGAGCCGGTCCACCGCCGCCACCGCCGAGTTGCCGGTGGCCAGCATCGGGTCGAGCACGATCACGTCGCGCTCTTCCATGCCCGAGGGCATCTTGAAGTAGTACTCCACCGCCTGCAGGGTGTTCGGGTCGCGGAACAGACCGATGTGGCCGACGCGGGCGCTGGGCAGCACCTCCAGCATGCCGTCCAGAAAGCCATTGCCCGCGCGCAGGATGGAGGCCAGCACGATCTTCTTGCCGTCGATGACGCGGCCGGTGGTGCGCTCCAGCGGGGTGTCGATCTCGACTTCCTGCATCGGCATGTCGCGCGTGACCTCGTAGGCCAGCAGCGCGCTGAGCTCGTGCACCAGCTGGCGAAAGCTCTTGGTGCTGGTGTCCTTGCGGCGCATCAGGGTGAGTTTGTGCTGCACCAGCGGGTGCTCGATCAGGTGGACTTGGGGTGTCATGGCAGGGCGGGCTCTGGGCCCGGGGGTGTCAGGGTGGATGGGCCGTATCCTACCGCCAGCCGGCCCCGCCCGGGACCCGGCCAGTGGCACCCCCAGGCCAGGGCCGGGCCGGCACAATGGCCGCATGACGCCCCCCACTCCCCATTCGCCGCTGGAGCAGCAGTTGCGCGCGGCCACGCACGCGCGCTTCTTCGTCACCGACCTCGACGGGCTCTGCCGCGGCAAGACCCTCTCGGGCGAACGCATGGCCGACCTGCTGGTGCAGGGCGGCACCATCGCGAGCGCGGTGTTCGGCTGGGACGTGGCCGACGACCTCTACCAGCACGGCGTGGACTTTGCCGGCCTGGGCACCGCGCTGGGCGAAATCGGCCTGCGGCTGGACCCGGCCACGGCGCGGCAACTGCCCTGGGACGAGGGGCGCTGGGTGCTGATCGGCGAGCACCTGCAGCCCGACGGCACGCCGCTGCCGATCTGCCCGCGCCAGGTGCTGCAACGCGTGCTGGCCGAGGCCCAGCGCATGGACCTGAGCGTGCAGGTGGGGGTGGAGTTCGAGTGGTTCGTGCTGCAGGAAACCGAGCGCAGCGTGCGCGACAAGGGTTTTCGGCAGCTGCGCACCGGCACCGAGGCGGTGAGCAACTACTCGCCCTTCCGGGTGGACGCGGTCAAGGGCTTTGTCAACGACCTGTTCCGCTGGCTGCCGCAGGCCGACCTTCCCCTGGAAGCCCTGCACACCGAGGCCGGCCCCGGCAACCTGGAGGTGGCGCTGCGCCACGGCGAGGCCCTGGCCATGGCCGACCGGGCCGTGCTGTTCAAGCAGGCGGTGCGCGAAATTGGCCGCCCGCACGGGCTGCTGAGCACCTTCATGGCCAAGTGGTCGACCGCCTACGGCGGCTGCGGCCAGCACCTGCACCAGAGCCTGTGGCGCGACCACCGCAACCTGTTCCACGACCCGTCCGCCCCCCAGGGCCTGAGCGCCACGCTGCGCCAGTACATTGCCGGCCAGCTGCAGGCCCTGCCCGAGCTGTGCGCGCTGTACGCGCCCTTCGTCAACAGCTACAAGCGGCTGGTGCCCGGCATGCTGGCGCCGGTGCAGCCCAGCTGGGGTGTGGACGACCGGCACGCCGCCTTGCGCGTGGTGCCGGGCGGGCCGCGGTCGCTGCGGCTGGAAACCCGCACGCCCGGGGCCGACGCCAACCCCTACCTGGCCCTGGCGGCGGCCATCGCATCGGGGCTGCACGGCATCCGCCAAGGGCTGGACCTGGACGAGGTGGTGCGGCAGAGCGCCCAGGCCAGCCTGCCGCGCAGCCTGGAACAGGCGACCGAGCGGCTGGACCGCTCCACGCTGGCGCGCGACCTGCTGGGCAGCGCCTTCGTGACCCACTTTGTGCAGACGCGCCGTTGGGAATGCGACCGCCACCAGCGCGCCGTCACCGACTGGGAGCTGGCGCGTTACCTGGAGGTGGTCTGAGGCGCCACCGCCTGGGGCGGGCGCGGCGGCTCCACGTCGCGCCACAGGCGTTGCGGGTGGGTGAAACACAAAAAGCGCTGGTGGGTCGCCCGACCCACGGCGCACAGGCCCACGCGCTCGGCCACGGCCAGACCCATCTGCGTGGTGCCGCTGCGCGAGACCACCACCGGCACCCCCATCTGGGCGGACTTGATGACCATCTCGCTGGTCAGCCGCCCGGTGGTGTAGAAGGCCTTGTCGGCGCCGTCCATGGCGGCGGGGTCCTGCAGCCACATCCAGCCGGCGATGGTGTCCACCGCGTTGTGGCGGCCCACGTCCTCCACGAACACCAGCAGCTCGCTGCCGCGGAACAGCGCGCAGCCGTGCACCGAGCCGGCCGACTTGTAGACCGAATCGCGCTCGCGGATGGCCTTGAGCATGGCGTAGAGGTCGGACTGGCGCAGCCGCGCCTCGGGCGGCAGGGCGATCTGGTCGATTTCGTCCATCAGGCCGCCGAACACGCTGCCCTGGCCGCAGCCGGTGGTGACGACGCGGCGCGCCGTGCGCGCCTCGATGCCGTCGATGCCGGCCCGCGTCTTGACCGACGCCGCGCCCACCTCCCAGTCCACGGTGATGGACTCGATGTCGTGCACCGAGCGCACCAGGCGCTGGTTGCGCAGGTAACCCAGCACCAGCCATTCGGGGTGGGCGCCCAGCGTCATCAGCGTGACCAGTTCGCGCTTGTCCACGTACACCGTCAGGTCGCGCTCGGCCGGGATGGCGATGTCGCGCGACTCCCCAAATTCGTTGACCACGCGCACCTCGCGCGTCAGCGGGGCCTGGGCCGCGGTCAAGCGGGGCAAGGGGGCCTGGAAAGCGGCGTGGCGGGGCTCGGTCAGCAGCATGCGTTCACCATATCACGGAGCCGAAGACCCGACCGGCCACGCCGGCTCAGGCCTTGCCGGTGGCAGGGACGCCCGCACCGCCGGCCGGCGCCTGGGCGCTGCGCACCGCCGGGATCTTGCCGGCCTGGATGTCGTCGTACCACAGCTCGTGGTGCTCCTTGGCCCAGGTTTCGTCCACGTAGCCGGTCTTCATGGCGCTGTAGGCGCCCTGCATGCCCACCGTGCCCATGTAGATGTGGCCCATGAACATCACCATCATGACGACCGCCGCGCTGGCGTGGACCATGTGGGCGATCTGCATGTCGGCGCGCAGGTAGGCCAGGCCGGGGACGACCTTGTCCAGCACCAGGCCCGACGCGACCACCAACAGCCCGAACAGGAACACCCCGCCCCAGAACAGCACCTTCTCGCCGGCGTTGAAGCGGTGCGACGGCACCTCGTGCCCCCCCAGCAGGCCGCCGCCTTTGAGCAGCCAGGTGAGGTCCTCCTGGCGGGGCAGGTTGTCCTTCACGAAGGTGAGGATGACCACCACCAGCGACACCGCGAACAGCGGGCCCGTGAAGTTGTGGAGGTTCTTGAGCGCGTAGGTGAGCCAGCCGAACAGCGTGCTGCCGATGACCGGCAGCAGGAAGAACTGCCCGAACGCCATGACGATGCCCGACACCGCCAGCGCCACGAACGCGATGGCGTTGACCCAGTGGGCGGCGCGCTCGAAGGCGGTGAAACGCTCGATCTGGCGCCCGGTTTCGGCGCCATGCAGCTTCAGCGTGCCCTTGCTGGCGTAGAAGATGCCGATGGCCACCAGCACGATCAGCATTAGCGAGCCACCGTAGGGCAGGATGAGCTGGTTGCGCACCTGGCGCCAGGCCTCGCCGGCGTTGGTGTAAGAGGAGCCCGGGTACTGCACAAAGGGCTGGATCAGGGTGCCGTATTCCGGGTAGGGGAAGTTGGTGACGCCGGTCGTGCCTTTGCCCACCTCGCGCCACATGGGGGCGTTGTTGCCGGGCTGCACCTCGCGCCGCTGCGCGTTGGTCTGTTCGGCGTAGCCGGGCTGGCTGGCGGCGTCGGTGATGGCCAGGATGTTGCCGTGTTGGATGCCGCCAGGGGCCGCCACGGGCGTGGCGGCTGCGTCGGCTGGAGCGACCGGGGCGGTCTGGGCCTGGGCCCAGCCGCCGGCCAGGGCCAGCCCGAAAGCCAGGCCGGCGCCGGCCAGCCAGTGCCGGGCGGCGCGCAAGGTGGGGGAGCCGGTCATGGGGAGCCTCCTCACTGCGCCGCCGTGGCGCGGCTGTATTCGTTCTGGCCGTACTGGGCACGGGCACGCAGCTGTTGCTGCCAGCCGTTGGCGTCGCCGGCCTTCCAGCCGGGGGCCGCGTACTGGCTGGCGCCCACGCCGGTGCTGGGCGGGCTGTCGGACTTGATGCCGCCCATGCCCTGCGGCTTCTCGCCACAGGCCGTGAGCAGCAGGGCGGCAGCGGCCAGTGCCGCGGCGGTGGTGAAGGTGCGCAGTGCTGGCATGGTCAGGCCCCTTTCGCGGTCGACTGGCTGCCGTAGGCGGTGCCCCAGCCCCAGACTTCGGCACCCTTGCCGCGCTGCACCACCCGGGTGCGGAAGATGTCGGCGACCACGTCGCCGTCACCGGCCAGCAGGGCCTTGGTGGAGCACATCTCGGCGCAGGCGGGCAGCTTGCCTTCGGCCAGGCGGTTGCGGCCGTATTTCTCGAACTCGGCCTGGCTGCCGTTGGCCTCGGGGCCGCCGGCGCAGAAGGTGCACTTGTCCATCTTGCCGCGCACACCGAAGGTGCCCTGGCTGGGGAACTGCGGCGCGCCGAACGGGCAGGCGTAGCTGCAGTAGCCGCAGCCGATGCACACATCCTTGTCGTGCAGCACCACGCCTTCGTCGGTGCGGTAGAAGCACTGCACCGGGCACACCGCCATGCAGGGCGCGTCGGAGCAGTGCATGCACGCAACCGAAATGGACTTTTCGCCCGGCACCCCGTCGTTGAGGGTGACCACGCGGCGGCGGTTCACGCCCCAGGGCACCTCGTGTTCGTTCTTGCAGGCGGTGACGCAGCCGTTGCACTCGATGCAGCGCTCGGCGTCACACACAAATTTCATTCGTGCCATGTTGGTGTCTCCTTAACGGTGGTTTTCCCGCCGGGTCGCCCCAAGGGAAAACGCGCCCCCTCGGGGGGCAGCGAATTACACGCAGTGAAAAGCGTGGGGGTCATGCGCGTTCGACGTTGCAGATGGTGGTTTTGGTTTCCTGCATCATGGTCACGATGTCGTAACCATAGGTCGTGGCGGTGTTGACCGCCTCGCCGCGCACGATGGGCGCCGCCCCCTCGGGGTAATGCGCCTTCAGGTCCACCCCCTGCCAGCGACCGGAGAAGTGGAACGGCAGGAACACCGTCTGCGCATCCACCCGCGGTGTCACCAGCGCCTGCACGTTGATGCGCGCGCCGGTGGGGGTGCTCACCCACACCCGCTCGCCGTTGCGGATGCCGCGCTGGGCCGCCGTGGCCGGGTTGATTTCCACGAACATTTCCTGCTGCAACTCGGCCAACCAGGGGTTGGAGCGGGTTTCCTCGCCACCGCCCTCGTACTCCACCAGGCGCCCGGAGGTCATGATCAGCGGGTACTTCTCGTGCACCTTGTCGTCCACGTTCTTCTGCTGCAGCGTCTTGTAGAGGATGGGCAGGCGCCAGCGGTTCTTCTGGTCGTCGTGGCTGGGGTACTTGGCCACCAGGTCGGGGCGGATGCCGTAGATCGGCTCGCGGTGCTGCGGGATGGCGTCGGGGAAGTTCCACACCACGGCGCGCGCCTTGGCGTTGCCGAAGGGGTGGCAGCCGTGCTTCATGAACACGCGCATCATGGCGCCGGTCGGGTCGGTCTTCCAGTTCTTGCCTTCGGCCTTGGCTTTTTCTTCGTCGCTCAACTCGTCCCACCAGCCAACCTTTTTCAGCAACTCGTCGGTCAGCTCCGGGTAGCCGGTGGTGATTTCGGCGCCCAGCGAGTGCGAACCGTCGGCGGCCAGCAGGCTCACGCCGTCTTTCTCGACACCGAAGTTGGCGCGGAAGTTACCGCCACCGTCCATCACGTGCTTGGAGGTGTCGTACAGGTTGGGCGAACCCGGGTGTTTCATCTCTGGCGTGCCGTAGCAGGGCCAGGGCAGGCCGAAGTAGTCGCCGGTCATGTCGTAGCCGGTTGCCTGGTCCACCACCGTGCCTTTGCACTTCAGGGTCTTGATGTCGAAGGCGTTCATGTGGCGCATGTGGGCCTTGAGGCGCTCCGGGCTCTGGCCGGTGTAGCCGATGGTCCACACGCACTTGTTGATTTCGCGCAGGATGTCCTCGGGCACCGGCTCGTCCATGCCCTTGACCTGCTGCAGCTTGACGTTCTTGACCAGCTCCTTGTCAAAGCCCAGCTTCTGCGCCAGCTGGTACATGATCATGTGGTCGGTGCGGCTTTCCCACAGCGGCTCGATGACTTTTTCGCGCCACTGGATGGACCGGTTGGACGCGGTGCAAGAACCGCTGGTTTCGAACTGGGTGGCGGCCGGCAGCAGGATGACGGTGCGGTTGGGGTTGAGGTCTTCCGGCTTGCCGGGCATGGCCGCCATGGCGGCGGTGGCCGATGGGTAGGGGTCGATCACCACCAGCAGGTCCAGCTTGTCCATGGCGCGTTTCATTTCCAGGCCGCGCGTCTGCGAGTTGGGCGCGTGGCCCCAGAAGAACACGCCGCGCAGGTTGGAGCCCTGGTCCACCGCTTCCTTGGCTTCCAGCACCCCGTCGATCCAGCGCGAGACGGTGATGCCGGGCTTCTCCATCATGCCCTCGGCGTACTTGGACTTGATCCAGTCGTAGTCCACGCCCCAGGTGGCGGCGAAGTGCTTCCAGGAACCGGCGGCCAGGCCGTAGTAGCCGGGCAGCGAGTCGGGGTTGGGGCCCACGTCGGTGGCGCCTTGCACGTTGTCGTGGCCGCGGAAGATGTTGGTGCCGCCGCCGCTCTTGCCGATGTTGCCCAGCGCCAGCTGGAGGATGCACGAAGCCCGCACCATGGCGTTGCCGATGGTGTGCTGCGTCTGGCCCATGCACCAGACGATGGTGCCGGGGCTGTTCTCGTGCAGCATCTGGGCCACCTTGGCCACCTGGGCCTCGGGCACGCCACAGGCCTCTTCCACCTTGTCCGGGGTCCATTTGGCCAGCACGTCGGCTTTCACCGCGTCCATGCCGTACACCCGGTCGTTGATGTACTGCTGGTCTTCCCAGCCGTTCTTGAAGATGTGGTACAGCACCCCGAACAGGAAGGGGATGTCGGTGCCGGAGCGGATGCGCACGTACTCGTCGGCCTTGGCCGCGGTGCGGGTGAAGCGCGGGTCCACCACGATCATCTTGCAGCCGGTTTCCTTGGCGTGCAGCATGTGCAGCATGGACACCGGGTGCGCTTCGGCGGCGTTGGAGCCAATGTACAAGGCGACCTTGCTGTTCTGCATGTCGTTGTACGAGTTGGTCATGGCGCCGTAGCCCCAGGTGTTCGCCACGCCGGCCACCGTGGTGCTGTGGCAGATGCGCGCTTGGTGGTCGCAGTTGTTGGTGCCCCAGAAGCTGACGAACTTGCGCAGCAGGTAGGCCTGTTCGTTGCTGTGCTTGGACGAGCCGACGAAGTACACGCTGTCGGGGCCGCTGGCCTCGCGCAGCGCGTTCATCTTGGCCACGATTTCGGTGTAGGCCTCGTCCCAGCTGATGCGCTGGTACTTGCCGTTGACCAGCTTCATCGGGTAGCGCAGGCGGTATTCGCCGTGGCCGTGTTCGCGGATGGACGCGCCCTTGGCGCAGTGCGCGCCCAGGTTGATGGGGGAGTCGAACACCGGCTCCTGCCGGGTCCAGACGCCGTTTTCCACCACGGCATCGATCGCGCAGCCCACCGAGCAGTGGGTGCAGACGGTGCGCTTGACTTCGATCTTGCCGGTGCCGTCGATGGAGCCGCCGGCCGCCGCCCGGGCGGGCTTGACCAGGGTGAGCTGGGACGCGGCCAGGCCGACGCCCACGCCCAGGCCGGAGCGGCGCAGGAAGGCGCGGCGGTCCATGGTGGGCAGCGCGTGCGCAAAGCCGCGGCGCAGGCTGTGGACGAAGCCGCTGGCGGCCGGGTCGGTGCGCCCGCTGGGGGCCGATTTTTTGGTCAGCAACATGGGGTTGTGCCTCGGAACGAACAAGTGGGAAGGTGCGGCGCCCGGCGCCAAGGGCCAGGGCACGGCGTTCGCAATGCGCTCAGACGCGGGTGGTCTGGTAGTAGCGCTGAACGTGCTCGGACACGGTGTAGCCACCGCCCCGGGCGGGGGGCTGGCGCACCGCGGCGGCCACCGGGGGCTGGGGCGCCACCACGCGGGGCGCCACCGCTGCGACGGCCGCCACGGCACCGACCGTGCCGACCCCGGCAAAGAGGCGTCGGCGGTTCATGGCGGGGGATGTGGGCTGGGTCATGGGTGTCTCCTGTAACCGCGCAAACCCTGGCACAGACCGTGTGGGTTTTGCTTCATAGGCGTCACTGTACGTGCGCACTCCGCCGCTGGCAACCGGTGCCAGCCCATGTTCCGCCGCGGTGCCGACCCCGGCCATGCCGGGGTGCCCGCGCGCGTTTGCATCCCGGGCAACAGCCAAGCAAGACCCGGACCATAAGCACCCACTGATGCCCGAAGCACGCCGCCCGAGGAAGGGCTCAGGCCCAGGCTTTGGACAGCCGGCCCGGCGCCGCTTTGTCGCGCGGACGGGCGACAAACTGTCGCGCGCCAGAGGCCGCCCGGTGCCGCCCAGGCCCCGGCGTTCATAGGGAAATCACCGAAATAGTTGACTATTCCGTTAAGGAATTTCCGTAGAATCCGGGGCTGTGAACGCTCCCCTCCCCCCTTCCGATGCCGGTACGGCCACCGCGCCCACCCCCGACGGCTGGCCCCACTGGTCCATGCTGGTGGTGGACGACGAGCAGGGCATGCGCAACTTCCTGCTCAAGGTGCTGGCCCCGCGCTGCCGCCTGGTGGCCACCGCCGCCAGCGCCGAAGAAGGCGCCGAGTGGATGCAGGCGCAACGGGTGGACCTGGTGATCCTGGACATCTCCCTGCCGGGCAAGAACGGCGTGGCCTGGCTCAAGGAGCTGCGCGAACAGGGCTATAGCGGCGAGGTCATCCTGATCACCGCCTTCGCCGACCTGGACACCGCCATCGAGGCGCTGCGCGCCGGGGCGTCGGACTTCATCCTCAAGCCGTTTCGCATCCCGCAAATCCTCAACGCCATCAAGCAATGCTACGACCGGGCCCAGCTGCGCCGGGAAAACTACGTGCTGCGGCGCAACGCCCGCCTGCCGCGGCCCAGCACCTCGCCGCTGGTGGGCCGCTCCGACGCCACCGCCCGGCTGCGCGCCGCGGTGGAACGGGTGGCGCCCATGCCCAGCACCGTGCTGCTGCAGGGCGAGTCGGGCACCGGCAAGGAGCTGGTGGCGCGCCAGCTGCACGCCCGCAGCCCGCGCGCGCCCGGGCCCTTCGTGCCGGTGAACTGCGCCGCGCTGGCGCCCGACGCCATGGCCATGGAGCTGTTCGGCCACACCCGCGCCACCGCCCAGGGCCAGACCCACGCCCGCGACGGCCTGTTCTACTACGCCCAGGGCGGCACGCTGTTTTTCGACGAGGTGGCCGAGCTGCCGCTGCCGGTGCAGGCCATGCTGCTGCGCGCCATCGAGGAATTGCAGATCCGCCCGGTGGGCAGCCAGCAGCTGCTGCCGGTGGACGTGCGCATCGTCGCCGCGACCAACCGGCGCCTGAGCGACGAGGTGGCCGCCGGCCGCTTCCGCGCCGACCTCTACTACCGCCTGCAGGTGGTGGACATCGCCCTGCAGCCGCTGCGCGAACACAAAGACGACATCCCCGACCTGCTGCGCCACTTTGTGCTGGAGCTGGCGCCGGTGCTGGGGGTGGAGCCGATCGAGGCGCGCGCGGAGGAGCTGGCCCTGCTGCGCGACTACCACTGGCCGGGCAACGTGCGCGAGCTGCGCAACCTAGTGGAACGCTCGCTGATCCTGGGGGCGCTCAACGTGTCGGCGCTGTACCCGTCGATGCCGGGCAGCGCGCGCGCCGCCGGTGGCCCGCGACCGACCGACCTGCAGACGCTGGAGAAGCAGCACATCCAGGCGGTGCTGGCGTCGGTGCAGGGCGACAAGACCCGCGCCGCGCAACTGCTGGGCGTGTCGCGCCGCACCCTGGAGCGGCGCGTGGCCGAATGGGGCCAGCGCGACCACCCCGACACCTGAGCCGCCAGCGCCGTGCGACCCTTACACACCCCGGCCTGGATGGCCGCCTCGGTGCGCAACAAGCTGCTGGCCATGGCGCTGCTGCCGCTGGCGGTGGTGTTTCCGCTGCTGGTGCTGGCGCTGCTGCTGTGGAGCAACGTGGCCTACGACCGGCTGCTGATCACCAAGGTGCGGGCCGACCTGGCCGTGGCCAGCGGTTATTTCCAGCAGCTGCTCCACGAGGTCGGCTCGGGCACCCGCGGGGTGGCGCGCTCGCACGCGCTGGTGGGGGCGGTCTCGGCGCTGGAGGCGGCCCCGCCCCGGCTGCTGCTGCCGCGCCACGGCTCCGACGAACCGGACACCGACGCCCCCCTGGACGCGCTCAACACCCTGCTGCTGAACGAACGCCAGCGCCTGGGGCTGGACTTTCTGGTGCTGGAACGCAGCACCCGCCACACCGGGCGCACGCCCAAATCCGGGCCGGCCGGGCTGGACGCCCTGGGGCGGTTGCCGGCGCAGTCGGTGGGCGACGGCTCCACCGCCCGGCTGGTGCTGCTGCCGCCGGCGCTGCTGCGCCAGCTCGCGCCCTACCTGGGCGCGCGGCTGGACATCCCGCTGGTGCCCACCCGCAACGCCCTGCCCACCACCCGCCCGGTGGAAGACCGCGCCATGGTGGTGCTGGCCAGCCTGCCGGTGCTCGACGCGCAGGGCCGGCAGTGGGCCACGCTGCACGGGGGCACCCTGCTCAACCAGAACCTGGACTTCATCGACCACATCAACCGCATCGTCTACCCCGACGGCTCGCTGCCCTTCGGCAGCCAGGGCACGGCCACGCTGTTTCTGGAGGACGTGCGCATCACCACCAACGTGCGCCTGTTCCAGGACCAGCGCGCCATCGGCACCAGGGTGTCGCAGGCGGTGCGCGAAGCGGTGCTGGCGCGCGGCCAGACCTGGCTGGACCGCGCCTTCGTCGTCAACGACTGGTACGTCAGCGCCTACCAACCGCTGCTCGACGCCCAGGGCGACCGCATCGGCATGCTCTACGTGGGGTTTCTGGAGCAGCCCTTCCGCTGGGTGCGCTACGGCATGCTGGCGGTCATGGGGCTGATCTTCCTGGCGGTGATGGCGCTGGCGGCGGTGTTCTCGCTGCGCTGGGCGCGCAGCATCTTCCGCCCGGTGGAGCAGATGAACCAGACCATGCGCCGGGTGGAGCTGGGTGAGGCGTCGGCCCGGGTCGGGCCGGTGCCGGCGCGCGACGAGCTGGGCGCCCTGGCCAACCACCTGGACCAGTTGCTGGACGTGGTGGACGACAACACCCGCCGCCTGCGCGACTGGGGCGACACCCTGGACCGCAAGGTGGCCGAACGCACCCGCGAACTGGAGGCGAGCAACGCCTCGCTGCAGCAGGCGCAGCAGCAGTTGGTGAAGTCGGAAAAGCTCGCGGCCATCGGCCAGCTCACCGCCAGCATCGCGCACGAGATCAACAACCCGATCGCGGTGATCCAGGGCAACCTGGACCTGATGCGCGAAACCCTGGGCCCGCAGGCCGCGCCGGTGCGGGCCGAGTTGCAACTGCTGGACGAGCAGGTCGAGCGCATGCGCCTGATCGTGACCCAGTTGCTGCAATACGCCCGACCGACCGAATTCGCCGGCTACGTGGACGCGCTGGACCTGAACCAGGCCACCACCGACTCGCTGGTGCTGGTGGGGCACCTGCTGCAACAGCACCGCATCCGGGTGGTACGCGACCTGCAGGCCCAGACCCCGGTGGCCTGCAACCGGCAGGAACTGCAGCAGGTGGTCATCAACCTGATGATCAACGCCATCCAGGCCATGCCGGCCGGCGGCGAACTGCGGCTGGTGACGCGCGACTGGCAGACCACGCCCGGCGCAGCGCCGGGGGCCTGGCTGGAGGTGCAGGACGAAGGCCCGGGCCTGACGCCCGAGGTGCGGGCGCGGCTGTTCAGCCCGTTTTTCACCACCAAGAACGACGGCAACGGGCTGGGACTGTGGATCAGCCTGGGGCTGGTGGAGCGCTACGGCGGGCGGCTGGAGGCCGAGAACCGGCCCGACGGCCGGGGCGCGGTGTTCCGGGTGCGGCTGCTGGCCGAACCGCAGGTGCCCGAGGCCAGCCAGGAGCGCACCCAGGACGGCCGGCCGGGCCGGCGCGGCTGACGCCGGGTGCCCCGGGCCGCCGCCTCAGTCCAGCATGTCGAAACCCTGGGCCTCCACCGACACCAGGGCGCGGGTGAGGCCGGCCAGGTCGGCGTAAAAGCGGGCCCGGGGGTGCGCCTGCAAGGCGTCGCACAGGGCCGGCAACCAAGGCTGCAGGTGCTGGGCAAAAAAGGCCTGTTGCCGCGTCAGGTTCGACACCGCCACGTCGTCCCCGGCGATGAGAAAGCGCATCACCTCGCACAGGAAGGCGACGTGGTCTTCGGTTTCGGGCATGGCCTCGTCACGGCCCAGGCCGAGCGCGGCCAGGTCGTGGCGCAGGGCCACCAGCGGTTTTTCGTTCAGGAAGCCGCTGAGGTAGTGCGACCCGAACAGGTACACCTCGGGCTTGCCGACGCCGCCGAACAGGTCGTGGAACTCGGACGCCACCTCGTCGTCCCCCAGGGCCCGGGCGCTGGCCACCAGGGCGCGCCAGGGTTCCTCCAGAAAACCGCCGGCGCTGGGCGCTTCGGTCACGGCCACGCGCAACTGGGCCAGCAGCGCCGGGCTGGGCGGGGCGTAGTACAGCGCGGCCAGCAGGCCGTAGAGCTCGGCGCGGGCGGTTTCTTCGTCCAGGGTGGCGCGCAGGGGAATTTCGGGGGTCATGGCGGGGGCGGGTTCAAAGGTCGGTGATGCGGGGCTGCTGGCCGGTGTGGATGTCGATGACGCGGCAGTCGCCGCACATCTTGAGCCGGTCGGCAGCGGCGCCCTGGAACATCGGGTGGCCCGACAGCCGGGCGAGCATCGCCTCCACCCCCTTGAGGGTGCCGAACGGTGTGCCACAGCGGATGCAGCCGTAGGCGGGTTGTTCGTTGACCACACGCGGCTGGCGGCGCTGTGGGTCCAGCCACAGCCGGGGCTGCAAGCGCAGGGCGTTTTCCGGGCAGGTGCCCACACACAGGCCGCACTGCACGCAGTTTTTCTCGACGAAGCGCAGCTGCGGCGCCTGCGGGTTGTCCTGCAGGGCGTTGGCCGGGCAGGCGCTGACGCAGCTCAGGCACAGGGTGCAGGCGTCGCGGTCCACTTCGACGGTGCCCAGCGGGGCGCCGGCCGCCGGCAAGGCAATGGCCGCCGGGGGGGTGGCCAGCGGCGACTGCTGCACCAGGTGGTCCAGCGCCAGTTCGAGCGTGGCGCGCTTGTCGGCCTGCACCGCAAAGGTGGCGGGCTGGCGCACCGTGGCCGCGGGCGGCACCTGGGCGGCGGCGTCCAGCGCGGCCAGGTCGCGGGCGTCGCGCGCGTGCAGCAGGCGGAAGTGCTCGCCGCTGTAGCCCAGGCCCTGCAGCAGGGCTTCGGCCACGTCCATCTGCTCGCGCAGGGCACGCAGGTAGTCGGGGGCCTCCTCGTCGGTGGTCAGCAACCAGACCTGGCTGGCGCCTTGGGCAATGGCGCTGAGCCACAGCTCCAGCCCGACGCTGGCGGTGTGCCACAGGGCCACCGGCAGCACCCGGGCCGGCACGCCGTTCAACTGGCGGTCGAGCTGGGCGGCCCGGCCCCAGTCCTGCAGCCGCTGCTGGCCGGCGCCCTGGCTGTGCAGCAGCAGTGCGGCGTGGCGCCCGCCGGCGCGGGCGTAGGTGGACAGCAGGGTGCGCAAGGTGCGACCCTGGTGCGCGGCGCTGGGGTAGGCATAGCCCAGCGCGCCGGTGGGGCACACCGTGGTGCAGGCGCCGCAACCCACGCACAGCTGCGGGTTGACCTGGATGCGCTGCTGCGCCAGCTGGCTGCTGATGGCCGAGGCCGAGCAGACCTCGACGCAGGCGTTGCAGCCCACCCGCTCGTTGCGGCCGTGGGCACACAGCCGCTGCTGGTAGTGGAAGAACTTGGGTTTTTCAAACTCCCCCACCCGTTCGCGCAGCTGCAGCAGCGCGGCGAGCTGGGCGTCGGCGCCGGCCTGGGGCGGCAGGTGCAGGTAGCCCTGGGGCAAGGCGTGCTGGGTGAAAGCGGGCTGGGGCCGCAGGTCCAGCACCAGGTCGAAGGTGTCCTCGTGCGCCACCGGAGCGCGCTGGAAGTCGATGGCCCCGGGGGCTTCGCACACCCGCACGCAGTCGCGGTGGCTGCGGCAGGCGTCCAGATTGACCTGGTAGTCCAGACCGATGGCGCTCTCGGGGCAGGCCGCCACGCAGGCGTTGCAGCGGGTGCACAGGTCCAACGCGATGGGGTTCTGTTCCGACCAGGCCACGCTGAAGGCCCCCAGCCAGCCGCTGACGCGCTGCAACTCGCCCCCCAGCACCGGGTGGCGCCGCTCCTGGCGGCCGGCGCCGCCGGTGGCGAACAGGGTGACCTGCAAGGCGTCGTCCAGGTGCGCGGCCAGGGCCTCGGCCCGGTCCAGCGGCCCGATGATGAGCAGCCGCCCGGCGCTGCGGTAGGTCACGGTGGGCACCGGTTCCGGGTCGGGCAGGCGCGCGGCGGCCAGCAGGGCCGCCATCTTGGGCGTGGCCCGGGCGGCCTCGCGGCCCCAGCCGCCGGTTTCGCGCAGGTTGACGAAGCGGATCGGGCGCGCCTCCAGCGGCACCGCACCCTCGGTCTGCGCCGACAGCTCGGTGAACAGGCGCTGTTCCTGGGTACAGGCCACGGTGAGGTCGTCGCTGCTGCGGGTGGCGCGCTGGAAGGCCGGGGCCTCGCGCCGGCACAGGGTGGTGTGCACCGCCAGCGGCCCCTCCCCCAGGGCCTGGCCCAGGGCGGCCCCGTCCAGGGGCATGGTGCGGTTGCAGTTGCAAAGGAGCGTGGTCATGGCTGAGCGGGTGGGGTGGGAACGGTCGGCGGGGGGACCGCGGTGTCGGTGGAGAGGGAGGTGACCGCGCCGGGCCCGGTGGCGGGCGCGGGCAGCCCTGGATCGGGCACCTGGTCGGGCACAGCGGCCGGGTCCGGCGCATGGGATCGGCCGTCCGAGGGCCCCAGCGGCGCGGGGGCATTGGCAGCCGGCTCAGCCCCTGGAGCGGGGGTGTCATCGAACAGCCCGAGCGAGCGGGCGCTGACCAGCTGGCGCGCCAGGCTGGCGGGCAAGGGATCGGGCTGGGAATAGTCGTCGATGTAAATGTCCAAGCCGTCCATGACGTTGAACTTGGGGTCGGCGAACAGCTTCTTGAAGGCAGCGTTGCGCACCTCGGGGGCCACGTCGCGGGCGACAAAGGGGCGGAAATCGGCGTCGGGGGTGAGCCGGCGCACGTCGTCCAGGCCCAGTGGCGCGGGCGCGTTGGCGGGCCGGGCCGGCGCATCGGCGTCGGCCGGGGCGGGGCTGTGGAGCATATCAGCCGCGCCAGCCGGTCCGGTGGGCGGCGGTACGGCAGCGGGGGCCGCGACCACCGCAGAACGCGCCCCCGGCCCGGCGGCGGGCGGTGGGGCCTCAACAGCCGGGGCCGGAGCCACGGGCAGCGGACGGGCGTGCGCCGGGGCAGGCGCCACCGCGGCCCGCTCGGCGGCCTTGCGTCGCGACCAGCGGCTGAAAAATCCGCCGTCGTCAGCCATGGCGGGGGCCTCCGGCGCCGGGGCCGCGGCGCGGGCCGGTGCTCACCGACGCCGGCTGGCCGAAGCGGTCGGTCAGGGGCTGGAAGCTGTCCGGGCGCTGGCGGCGCTTGGGCTCTGGCCGGTAGTGGGCGCTCACAAAGTCGGCCAGCCAGGCCCGCACCTCGGGCGGGGCCGGCACCTGGTCCACCCGCTCCTGCGCGTCCAGCCAGCGACCGGCGTCGTGGTAGCTCAGGGTCACCACCTGGGGCGCCGGCAAGGCGTCGTCGCCGCCTTCGGGCTGGCGCCACATCACCCAGAAGCAGGGCTGCGGTGAACTCAGGTTGAGGAAGTAACCCTCGGCGTCGTCGCGGTGCAGGGTGACGGGGAAATGGGGGAACAGCCAGTGGCTGGCGGGTGCCGCCTCGGGGCCGGCCGGGGCATCGGGCTCGATCGGCACCGCGCTGGACGGGTCCCCGGGCTCGGTCGTCAAGGGGGGCAAGGCGGGCAGCCGGTCGTGGCACACCACGTCGGCCAGGCACCAGCGCCAGGTTTGCCAGCGGCTCATCGGGCCTTCCACCCGTTCGCGGCGCATGACCACACCGACCGTGAGGGTCGGGCGGGTGGCGCGTGGGGTCTCCTCTGCAGCGTCCATAGCGACTGCACTGTACGGCATACCGCACGACAATTTGTCGCGCGGCCCCATGTCCGGGCCCAGGGCACGGGTTATCCATGAGCCGAAAAAAAGCGCCTCGGGGGAGGCGCTGATGGCGGGCCGCTGGGGCGGCGCTGGCCCCGCCCCAGCGGGCGAGGGGTCCGGTTCAGTAGGTTTCCAGGTGCAGGCGACCCTGCTGCTTCAGCTCGGCGCCCAGCGTGTCCCAGTCCAGGCCGGCGGCCTGGGCCGCGTCGCGCAGGGCCATCACCACGCCCTCTTCCATGCTCTTCAGGCCGCAGACGTAGAAGTAGGCGTTCGGGTCCTTCAGCAGCGCCACCAGGTCGGCGGCGCGCTCGCGCATCGCGTCCTGAACGTAGCGTTTGGGCTGCCCCGGCACGCGGCTGAAGGCGAAAGTGGTGTCGATGAAGTCCTTGGGCAGCTTTTGCAGCGGACCGAAGTACGGCAGCTCCTGCGGGGTGCGGGCGCCGAAGAACAGCATCAGCTTGCCGCCCTCGAACTTGCCGCTGGCGCGCAGGCGGCGCCGCCACTCGGTCATGGCGCGCATGGGGGCGCTGCCGGTGCCGGTGCAGATCATGACGATGCTGGACTTGGGGTGGTTCGGCATCAGGAAGCTGGCGCCGAAGGGACCGATCACCTGCACCGCGTCGCCCACCTGCAGGTCGCACATGTAGTTGGAGCCGACGCCGCGCACCGGCTTGCCGTCGTGGTCTTCCAGCACCCGCTTGATGGTCAGCGACAGGTTGTTGTAGCCCGGCCGTTCGCCGTTGCGCGGGCTGGCGATGGAGTACTGGCGCGCGTGGTGCGGCTTGCCGCGCTCGTCCAGGCCCGGCGGCACGATGCCAATAGACTGGCCTTCGAGCACCGGGAAGGGCATGGTGCCGAAGTCCAGCACGATGTGGTGGGTGTCGTAGTCGGTGCCGACCTCGGTCACGCGCACGTTGCCGGTGACGGTGGCCGTGACGGTTTTCTGCGCGGCCTTGGGGCCGTACAGGTTGGTGTAGGCGTGCGCGGCCGACCAGGGCGGCACCACCGCGCCGTAGGCGGCACTGTTGAAGGCCGGCGCACTGGCGCTGCCGACCGACGCCGCGGAACTGTCTGCCGCGGCCGACAATGCCGCCTGGGCTTCCTGGGCCGCTGCTTCAACCTCGGCCGCGCTGCCACCCAAAGCGGCCAATTCCGCGTCGCTCAAGGCCGCGGGCAGCTCCATCCAGCCCAGCTGTTCTTCGATGGTGTAGGCCTTGACGCGCGGCATGGTGCGCCAGTTGTCGATGGAGCCCGTGGGACACGGCGGCACGCAGGCCATGCACAGGTTGCACTTCTCGGCGTCCACCACGTAGTTGTTCGAGTCGTGGGTGATGGCGTCCACCGGGCAGGTGGCCTCGCAGGTGTTGCAGCGGATGCAGATTTCCGGGTCGATCAGGTGCTGCTGGATCAGGGGGGATTCGGTGCTCATGGTCGGTCGGGTGGGGTGGGTGACAAACGGCGGCGTGGCCCGGCAGGGTAACGCATCTTCGGGGCCAAAGAAAAGGGCCGGCCCTGCGCAATTTCAGGGCCGGCCCTCGGCCTGGGTGTCGGGCACCCAGTTCAGGCGCGTCAGTTGAAGCGCACGTACTCGAAGTTCACCGGCTGGCGGTTGATGCCCATGACCGGCGGCGCGATCCAGTTGGCGAACTTGCCCGGCTCGACCACACGGCCCATCAGGCTGGCCACGTAGGCGCGGTCCTGGTCGCTCGGCAGCCACTCGGCCTGCTTGGCGTTCCACTCGGCGTCGCTCACCACGCGGCCGTCCGGGTTGGCCTTGACACCGGCCAGGGTGCCGATGTTGCGGTGGAAGGCCTTGTGCGGCACCTTCAGGCGGAAGTCGATGCCGGCCTTCTCGATGATGCGGTTCCAGCGCTCCACGCCGCCGACAGAGTCCTTGATGTAGTCGTCGCGCAGCACCTCGTTGAGGGCGTTGAGCATCGGCACTTCCTTCTCGACCAGGGCGCCGTTCTCGACCGCCAGGATCTTGTAGGTGTTGCCCTTGAGCACGTGGTCGTCGGTGCGCTTGCCTTCTTCGTAGCGGCCCTTGAGGCCCGAGCTGTAGAAGATGGCGGCGTTGGACGACTGGTCGGCGCCGAACAGGTCGATGGTGACGCTGAAGTGGAAGTTGATGTAGCGCTGGATGGTCGGCAGGTCGATCACGCCGGCGGCGCGCAGCTTGGCCACGTCGTCGGTCTTGAGCTCGTTCATCGCGTTGACGGTGCGCTGGATCACGCGGCCCACGCCGGACTCGCCCACGAACATGTGGTGCGCTTCCTCGGTCAGCATGAACTTGGTGGTGCGGGCCAGCGGGTCGAACGCGGACTCGGCCAGCGCGCACAGCTGGAACTTGCCGTCGCGGTCGGTGAAGTAGGTGAACATGAAGAAGCTCAGCCAGTCGGGCGTCTTCTCGTTGAAGGCCTCCAGGATGCGCGGGTTGTCGGCGTTGCCGCTGTTGCGCTCGAGCAGGGCTTCGGCTTCTTCGCGGCCGTCGCGGCCGAAGTACTTGTGCAGCAGGTAGACCATGGCCCACAGGTGGCGGCCTTCTTCCACGTTCACCTGGAACAGGTTGCGCAGGTCGTACTGGCTGGGCGCGGTCAGGCCCAGGTGGCGCTGCTGTTCGACGGATGCCGGCTCGGTGTCGCCTTGCGTGACGATGATGCGGCGCAGGTTGGCGCGGTGTTCGCCGGGCACGTCCTGCCAGGCGGCTTCGCCCATGTGGTCACCGAAGTGGATCTTGCGGTCCTGCTCGGCCGGGTTCAGGAAGATGCCCCAGCGGTAGTCGGGCATTTTCACGTGGCCGAACTGGGCCCAGCCCTGCGGGTCCACGCTGACGGCGGTGCGCAGGTAGACGTCGAAGTTCTGCGAGCCGTCCGGGCCCATGTCCTGCCACCACTGCAGGTAGTTGGGCTGCCAGTGCTCCAGCGCGCGCTGCAGTGTGCGGTCTTCGCTCAGGTTGACGTTGTTGGGGATTTTTTCGCTGTAGTTGATGCCGGACATGAAAGTCTCCGAGGAACAAACGCGGTGGAAGTGGCATTCGGTTGCGGCGGGCTCCACCGGGAAACCCACCGCACAACGATCAAAACAGGGTCAGACGCGGTTCATGTCGAACTGGGCCTTGTCGCCCTTGCCGTACACCTTCAGGGCACCCTTGTCGCCCACGGCGTTGGGGCGCTGGAAGATCCAGTTCTGCCAGGCGGTCAGGCGGCCGAAGATGCGGGTCAGCATGTTTTCCTGCTGGGCAAAGCGCAGGTTGGCCTCCAGGCCGGTCAGGGCGTCGGGCGACATGGCGGCGCGCTGCTCCAGCTCCAGGCGGATTTCGTCGGCCCAGTCGATGTCGTCCAGCGCGGCGGTGACCAGGCCCAGCTCGGCCGCGGTGTCGCCGTCCAGGGCGCGGCCGGCGGCGGCACGCACCGCTTCCATCGGGCCGGCTTCCTCGTAGAAACGGCGCGCCAGGCGCGACTGGCCGTTGACCATCGGGTAGAAGCCGAAGTTGAAGTCGTTGAGCTGCAGCGCGGGCTGCTGCTCGGGGGTGTCGGGCAGCACCTGGATGTAGGTGCGGTCGGCACAGAACGCCAGTTCGGCCAGGGTACCGGCGAAGCAGGAGCCGGCTTCGATCAGGGTGAACAGGCTGCGGCTGGACACGTCCAGGCGGGCCAGGGTGCGGCGCAGCATGCCGATGGTTTCGTTGACGAACCAGTGGTCACGGTGCGCCAACAGGGTGGCGTCGCTGGCCAGCACGGCGGCGGCGGCGCCGGCGGTCTTCAGCACCCAGGTGCCGATGTCCAGCTCGTTGGTGCGCATGTGCAGGATGGCGTCGTCCAGGTCGCGGGCCATGGCCAGCGGGTACCACTGGGCGCCGGCGGCCACGATGGCAGCGGTGTCGGTCGGCTGCGCCCCGGTGGGGGCCTTGACGGTGAAGGTGGCCTGGCGCTTGGCGCGGTCGATCTCGACCGTGACGTGGGTGTAGGTGAGCTTGTCGGCCTCGACGGTGCGCTGCAGCGGCGTCAGGGCCACGCCCTGGGCACCGGCGCCGGGGCGGGTGCTGCCGGCGGCCAGCTTCTCGGCGCGTTCGCGCACCACTTGCGGGAACTGTGCCGGCTTGGCGATCGCGTCCACCAGGCGCCAGTCCACGGCTTTCTGGCCGCGTGCGCCCTCCACGCTGGTGCAGAAGATGTCGGCCAGGTCGTGGCGCACGTGGCGCTTGTCGGTCACGCGGGTCAGGCCACCGGTGCCGGGCAGCACACCCAGCAGCGGCACCTCGGGCAGGCTGACGCTGGAGGAACGGTCGTCCACCAGCACGATGTCGTCACAGGCCAGGGCCAGCTCGTAACCGCCGCCGGCGCAGGCGCCGTTCAGGGCCGCCACGAACTTCAGACCGCTGTGCTGGGACGAATCCTCGATGCCGTTGCGGGTTTCGTTGGTGAACTTGCAGAAGTTCACCTTCCAGCCGTGGCTGGACAGGCCCAGCATGAAGATGTTGGCGCCGGAGCAGAAGATGCGGTCGCGCAGGCTGGTGACGACCACCGCCTTGACTTCCGGGTGCTCGAAGCGGATGCGCTGCAGCGCGTCGTGCAGTTCGATGTCCACGCCCAGGTCGTAGCTGTTGAGCTTGAGCTTGTAGCCGGGGCGCAGGCCCGCGTCTTCGTTGATGTTCAGCGCCAGCGTGGCCACCTCACCGTCGAACGACAGGGTGATGTGGTGGTACTCAGCGGGGGTGGTCCGGTAATCGACAATCGGGTTCTGGCTCATGGGGACTCCTCAGGGGTGGCGGGAAAGGCCACATGAAGGATGTTGCGGCCATGCATGAATAATACTGCATGCCACGCAAAAAAGCTAATGCATTTTATTGCATGCGATCGGTGTTTACCCTAGCTTTTACGCCGGCAGGTGCAGCAGCTGGCGCACCGCCTGGCGCAGCTGGGCAAAGGTCGGCTCCAGCGGCGCTGCACTGGTGTCGAAGGTCAGGTCGGCTTTGGAATAGAAGGCCGAGCGCCCTTCCAGGATGCGCTTGAGATCTTCCATCGCCTCGCGGCTGGCGGCCATGGGGCGCATGTCGCCCTGGGCGGCCACGCGCTGCAGGTGGTCGGCCGGCTCGGCCTTGAGCCAGACGGTGGTGCAGTGCTGCAGCAGCAGGTTGAAATTGGCCGAGTCCGACACCAGCCCGCCGGGCGTGGCAATCACCACCTCGGGGTAGATCTGGATGGCTTCCTCGAGCGCGCGGCGTTCGTAGCGGCGGTAGGCGTTGGTGCCGTACAGGTTGTGGATTTCGCTGATGCTGCAGCCGGCGAACTGCTCGATCTCGCGGCTCAGTTCAATGAAGGGGTAGCCCAGGTCGGCCGCCAGCCGCTGCCCCAGGGTGGACTTGCCCGCCCCGCGCAGCCCGATGAGCGCCACCCGGGCGCGGCTGCCCTGCACGTCCACGCCGCTGCCGCCGAACAGCTCCACCAGTTGCACCCGCGCGCGGCGCAACTCGGCCTCGTCGCGGCCCTGCAGCAGTTCGCGGATCAGCAGCCACTCGGGGGACGAGGTGGTCACGTCGCCCAGCAGTTCGGCCAGGGAACACTGCAGCGCCCGGGCCACCTGCAGCAGCACCAAAATGGACGCGTTGCCAGCACCGTACTCCAGGTTGGCCAGGTGGCGTTCGGAGACGTCGGCCGCCAGGGCCACGGCCTTGCGCGTCATGCCGCGGCGCGAGCGCAGGGTGCGCACCCGCTCGCCCAGGGCCACCAGGAAAGGGGGGCGTTGCTCGTCCGGGTCGCCGGCCGCGTCGGCCAGGCCCAGCACCGCCGCCTCCGGGCGGCCCGTTGTGTCTGCCGATAACTGCGTCATATCATCACCGTGGCCCGGGGGTGGCACACCCCCCGGGGAAAACCCTTAACAGCACGCCCCCGCAAAACATGCACTTTACTGCATACTCACGGGGACGCAAGATAGTGCATTTATAACGCCTTTGCCCTGCACTGACCAGTTCCCACCTGCATCTTTTTTCCACCCCATGACCACTCCCCTGCTCCCCAATTTCCTCGCTGGCCGCTGGCAAACCGGTACCGGCGCCGGCCTGCCACTGTTCGACCCGGTGCGCGGCACTGAACTGGTCCGCGTCTCCAGCGCCGGGCTGGACCTGGCCGAAGGCTTTGCCTTTGCCCGCGAACAGGGCGGCGCCGCGCTGCGCGCCCTGAGCTACGGCCAACGCGCCGCGCTGCTGGGCCAGATCGTTGAGGTGCTGCAGAAAAACCGCGACGCCTATTACGAAATCGCCACCGCCAACTGCGGCACCGTGACCAAGGACTCGGCGGTGGACATCGACGGTGGCATCTTCACCCTCGGCTACTACGCCAAGCAGGGCGCGGCCCTGGGCGACGCCACCTTCCTCCTGGACGGCGCGCGCATCCGCATGGCCAAGGACCCGCTGTTCCAGACCCAGCACATCCTCACCCCCACGCGCGGCGTGGCGCTGTTCATCAACGCCTTCAACTTCCCCAGTTGGGGCCTGTGGGAAAAGGCCGCGCCGGCCCTGCTGTCGGGCGTGCCCGTCATCGTCAAGCCCGCCACCAGCACGGCGTGGCTCACCCAGCGCATGGTGCAGGACGTGGTCGACGCCAACATCCTGCCGGCCGGCGCCCTGTCCATCGTCTGCGGCTCGTCGGCCGGGCTGATGGACCAGCTGCAGCCCTTCGATGTGGTGTCCTTCACCGGCTCGGCCGACACCGGGCGCATCATCCGCTCGCACCCCGCGGTGGCCCAGCGCTCGGTGCGCTGCAACATCGAGGCCGACAGCGTCAACTCCGCCCTGCTGGACCCCGCCGCCACCGCCGACAGCGAAGCCTTCCAGCTGCTGGTGAGCGAGGTGGTGCGGGAAATGACCGTCAAAAGCGGCCAGAAGTGCACCGCCATCCGCCGCGTGTTCGTGCCGCGCGCGCTGTACGACGCCGCCGCGCAGGCCATCGCCGCCAAGCTGGCCAAAACCACCGTGGGCGACCCGCGCAGCGAAGGCGTGCGCATGGGCGCGCTGGTGAGCCGCGAACAGTTCGACACGGTGCAGGCCGGCATCGCCCACCTGAAAACCGAAGCCGAGGTGCTGTTCGACGGCAGCCAGACCGCCCTGGTGGACGCCGACCCCGCCGTGGCCGCCTGCGTCGCCCCCACCCTGCTGGGCAGCCGCCAGCCGGCCGACGCCGAGGTGCTGCACGCCGTGGAAGTGTTCGGCCCGGTGGCCACGCTCATGGCCTACGACGGCATCGAACAGGCCCACGAGCTGATCCGCCGCGGCGAAGGCTCGCTCGTCATGTCGGTGTTCAGCGCCGACCCGGCCTTCATCGCCCAGACCGCGGCTGAGTTGGGTTCCAGCCACGGCCGGGTGCACGCCGTCTCGCCCGACATCGCCACGCTGCACAGCGGCCACGGCAACGTGATGCCGATGTCGCTGCACGGCGGCCCGGGCCGCGCCGGCGGCGGCGAGGAACTGGGCGGCCTGCGCGCCCTGAACTTCTACCACCGCCGCACCGCGGTGCAGGCCAGCACCGCCGCCCTCGACCAATGGGGTGCGGCGGCCGTGGCCTTCCAGCCCTGACGCCGCGCCCCCCCCGCCTTCCACAACAAACATCCCTGGAGACACCCATGACCGCCCGCCCGCCCGCCCCGCCCCCCACCGAGTTCAACTTCGCACAGCACCTGATCCGGCTCAACGCCGGGCGCGGCGAGCGGGTGGCCCTGATCGACGACCAGGGCCGGCTGACCTACGCCGAGCTGGCCGACCGGGTGCGGCGCATGGCCAACGGCCTGCAGTCGCTGGGCCTGCGGCGCGAGGAACGGGTGCTGCTGCTGATGCAGGACAGCAACGACTGGATCGTGTCCTTCCTCGGCGCGCTGTACGCCGGCGTGGTGCCGGTGTGCCTGAACACCCTGCTCACCGCCGAGGACTACGCCTTCATGCTGAACAACAGCCGGGCCCAGGCGGCGCTGGTGTCCGAAGCCCTGCTGCCCACGCTGGAGGCCGCTTTGGAGCAGGGCCCACACGAGGTGCAGCACCTGGTGGTGTCGCGCGCAACCCTGCCGCTGCCGGCCGGCCCGGGCTACCGCGCCGTGGCACTGGACGCCTTGCTGGCGGGGGCGGCGCCCCAGGCCTCGCCGGTGGCCACGCTGGCCGACGAGGCCGCGTTCTGGCTCTACTCCTCCGGCTCCACCGGCCGCCCCAAGGGCACGGTGCACACCCAGGCCAACCTGTACTGGACCGCCGAACTCTACGCCCAGCCGGTGCTGGGCCTGACCGAGGACGACACCGTCTTCTCGGCCGCCAAGCTGTTCTTCGCCTACGGCCTGGGCAACGGCCTGAGCTTCCCGCTCAGCGTGGGCGCCACCGTGGTGCTGATGGCCGAGCGCCCCACCCCGCAGGCCGTGTTCCAGCGACTGACCGGGAGCACACCTGCACTGGCAGGACGCCAACCCACCGTGTTCTACGGCGCCCCCACCGGCTACGGCGGCATGCTGGCCCAGCCCGACCTGCCGCCCAAGGCCGATGTGGCCCTGCGGCTGTGCTCATCGGCCGGCGAAGCGCTGCCGCGCGACATCGGCGAACGCTGGACCGCCCACTTCGGCGCCGAAATCATCGACGGCATCGGCTCCACCGAGATGCTGCACATCTTCCTGTCCAACCGCCCCGGCGACGTGCGCTACGGCACCACCGGCAAACCGGTGCCCGGCTACGAGGTGGAACTGCGCGGCGAGGACGGCCTGCCCCTGGCGCCCAACGCCGACGGCAGCATCGACATCGGCGACCTGTATGTGAAGGGCCCGAGCGCGGCGCTGATGTACTGGCACAACCGCGAGAAGTCGCGCGACACTTTCCAGGGCGCCTGGACCAAGAGCGGCGACAAGTACAGCCGCGACGCCGAGGGCTACTACACCTACGCCGGCCGCAACGACGACATGCTCAAGGTCAGCGGCATCTACGTCAGCCCGTTCGAGGTGGAGGCCACGCTGGTGCAGCACCCGGCCATCCTGGAGGCGGCGGTGATCGGCACCACCGGCGCCGACGGCTTGACCAAGACCAAGGCCTTCATCGTGCTCAAGGCCGGGCAGGCGCTGGACGAAGACGGCGTCAAGGCCTTCTGCAAGGAACACCTGGCACCCTACAAGTACCCGCGCCAGATCGAGTTCGTCACCGAACTGCCCAAAACCGCCACGGGCAAGATCCAGCGCTTCAAGCTGCGCGACCTGGAGGCGCAGCGCAGCGGCGGGCACTGACACCCTGCTGTGGACCCATACCCGCCCCCACCGGGGCGGGGCGCGCGCCCCAGGTCAATCGGGGGGCTGCAAGGCCGACTGCGGCAGCCCGAACACCTGGTCGAAGCACCAGGTGAACACCACGGTGTACACGAGGAAGAACAGCAGCAGGCCCAAGTCGGCCAGAAAGGCCAGCCACAGCGTGGTGTCCAGCCACCAGGCCATCACCGGCACCAGAAACACGGTCAGCCCGCCCTCGAACCCGAGGCCGTGGGCCACGCGCCGCTGCCAGGAGCGGCCCTTGACCGGCTGGCGCCGCTCCCAGCGCTCGAACAGGGTGTTGAAGACGTAGTTCCAGGTCACCGCGATGCCCGAGGTGAGCACCGACAGGCCCACCGCCGACGGCCCCGGCTCGTTGAAGGCCAGCGCCAGCGCCAGCGCCACCACCACGATGGCGATGGCCTCGTACAGCGCCACCTGCACCACGCGGCGGGTGCGGGGCCCCAGGCGGCGCCAGACAGGCACCGGCCGGGTGGGCACCGCGGGCGTCGGCCCCATCAGGTGTCCTTGCTGATCTTGATGCTGGGGAACTTGCTGGAAAAGTCCTTGGCCTTGTTCGCCACGGTGATCGCCACCTGGCGCGCGACCGCCTTGTAGGTGCCGGCGATTTCGCCGTCCGGGTCGGCCACCACGGTGGGCTGACCGCTGTCGGCCTGCACCCGGATCTGCATGTTCAGGGGCAGCGCGCCCAGGTAGTCCATGCCGAACTCGGTGGCCATGCGCTTGCCGCCATCGGCGCCGAAAATGTGTTCGGTGTGGCCGCAGCTGGGGCAGCAGTACACTGCCATGTTCTCCACCAGGCCCAGGATGGGCACGCCCACCTTCTCGAACATCTTCACGCCCTTGCGCGCGTCCAGCAGGGCGATGTCCTGCGGCGTGGTCACGATCACCGCGCCGGTCATGGGCACGCGCTGGCTCAGGGTCAGCTGGATGTCGCCGGTGCCGGGCGGCATGTCCACCAGCAGGTAGTCCAGGTCTTTCCAGTTGGTCTGGCGCAGCAGCTGGTCCAGCGCCTGGGTGGCCATGGGGCCGCGCCAGATCATGGCCTCGTCCTTGTCCACCAGGAAGCCGATGGAAATCACCTGCACGCCGTAGTTCTCCAGCGGCTCCATGGACTGGCCGTCCACGCTCTCGGGCCGGCCTTCGATGCCCATCATCATGGGCTGGCTGGGGCCGTAGATGTCGGCGTCCAGGATGCCCACGCGCGCGCCCTCGGCGGCCAGCGCCAGCGCCAGGTTGACGGTGGTGGTGCTCTTGCCCACGCCGCCCTTGCCCGAGGCCACGGCGATGATGTTCTTCACGTTGGGCAGCAGCTGCACGCCACGCTGCACCGCGTGCGCGATGACCCGCGTCTGCAGGTTGACCGAGACGTTGTCCACGCCGGGCACGCCCTTGGCAGCGGCGATCAGCGCCTTGCGCAGCGCCGGGTGCTGGCTTTTGCACGGGTAGCCGAATTCGACGTCAAAGGACACGTCGCCGTCCTGCACCTGCAGGTTCTTGAGCGCGCGGGTGGACACAAAGTCTTTGCCCGTGTTCGGGTCTTGCACGGTTTGCAGCGCCTGCAGCAGTGCCTGTTGTTCTACGGCCATCTGGGGTGGTCTCCGGTCTAGAGGAATGGGTGGCCGAAGTCTATCCGGTCCGGCGGGTGGCGCCTGCACACCAGACGACAGTGCCCTCATTAAAATCGAGGGCTTGCCCACAAGGACCCCCACATGAGCCAGCGTCGCTTCTTCGTCACCACCGCCCTGCCCTACGCCAACGGCAACTTCCACATCGGCCACATCATGGAGTACATCCAGGCCGACATCTGGGTGCGGATGCAGCGCATGCACGGCCACGAGGTGCACTTCGTGGGCGCGGACGACGCGCACGGCGCGCCGATCATGATCGCCGCCGAAAAGGCCGGCGTCACCCCGCAAGCTTTCGTCGCCAACATCGCCGCCGGCCGCGCCCAGTACCTCGAAGGCTTCCACGTGAAGTTCGACAACTGGCACAGCACCGACGGCCCGGAAAACCACGAACTGGCCCAGGCCATCTACCGCGGCCTCAAGGCCAACGGCCTGATCAGCACCAAGACCATCGAGCAGTTCTTCGACCCCGAGAAGAACATGTTCCTGCCCGACCGCTTCATCAAGGGCGAATGCCCCAAGTGCGGCGCCAAGGACCAGTACGGCGACTCTTGCGAGAGCTGCGGCGCCGTGTACGCCCCCACCGAGCTGAAACACCCCTACTCCGCACTCTCCGGCGCCACCCCGGTGCTGCGCACCTCCGAGCACTATTTCTTCAAACTCAGCGACCCGCGCTGCATCGAGTTCCTGGAAAACTGGACCGCCGAACCCGGCCGCCTGCAGCCGGAAGTGCTCAACAAGATCAAGGAATGGTTCGCCAAGGACGAGCACGGCCAGGGCGGCCTGGGCGACTGGGACATCAGCCGCGACGCACCCTACTTCGGCATCGAAATCCCAGACGCGCCGGGCAAGTACTTCTACGTCTGGCTGGACGCCCCCATTGGCTACCTGGCCAGCCTGAAGAACCACTTCGCCAAGGGCCAGGCCGCGAACCACTGGCACCCTGAATCGCGCACCCCGCAGTCCTACGACGAGTTCGTGGCCGACCCCGCGGTGGAACAGGTGCACTTCATTGGCAAGGACATCACCTACTTCCACACCCTGTTCTGGCCGGCCATGCTGCGGTTCAGCGGCCGCAAAACGCCGACGCAGGTCAACGTGCACGGCTTCATCACCGTCAACGGCGGCGAAAAAATGAGCAAGAGCCGCGGCACCGGCCTGGACCCGCTGAAGTACCTGGGGCTGGGCATGAACCCCGAATGGCTGCGCTACTACCTGGCCGCCAAACTGAGCAGCCGGGTGGAAGACGTGGACTTCAACCCCGACGACTTCGTCGCCCGCGTCAACAGCGACCTGGTGGGCAAGTACATCAACATCGCGTCGCGCGCGGCGGGTTTCATCGCCAAACGCTTCGGTGGCCAACTGGGCGCCATCTCGGCCGACGGCGAGGCGCTGCTGGACCACCTGCAGCAGGCCGTGCCGGGCGTGGCCGAGTTGCTGGCCGAGCGCGAGTACGGCAAGGCCATCCGCGAAACCATGGCCCTGGCCGACCGGGTGAACGAGTACGTGGACGCCAACAAGCCGTGGGAGCTGGCCAAGCAGCCCGGCATGGACGCCCGCCTGCACGACGTGTGCACCACCTGCATCGAAACCTTCCGCCTGCTGACCGCGCTGCTCAAGCCGGTGCTGCCGGCACTGGCCGCCCAGGTGGAAGCCTTCCTGCAGTGCGAACCCCTGACCTACGCCAACGCCACCACGCCGCTGGGCGCCGGCCACACCATCGCCGCCTACCAGCACCTGATGCAGCGGGTGGACATCCAACTGCTCGAGGCCCTGTTCGAGCCGCCCGCCGCGCCCGAACCGGAAAAGGTCATCCCCGGTGGTGAAGACATCGCCCCCACCATTTCCATCGACGACTTCGCCAAGGTGGACCTGCGCATCGCCCGCATCGACCACTGCGAGCCGGTGGAAGGCTCCACCAAGCTGCTGCGCCTGACGCTGGACGTGGGCGAGGGCCGCACGCGCAACGTGTTCAGTGGCATCGCCAGCATGTACCAGCCCGCCGACCTGATCGGCAAGCTCACCGTGGTGGTGGCCAACCTGGCGCCACGCAAGATGAAGTTTGGCGTGAGCGAAGGCATGGTGCTGGCCGCCAGCCACGCGGACGACAAAGCCCAGCCCGGCATTTACGTGCTGCAGCCGTGGCCGGGCGCGCAGCCAGGCATGCGCATCCACTGACCGGACGCCGGCGTGCACCCGCAACTGCGTGGCTGGGTGGACGTGCAACGCACGCACCAGGCCAACGTGCGCCTGGGGCTGACGCTGGCCTTCGTCGCTGGCGCCACCAACGCGGGCGGCTTCCTGGCGGTGGGGCAGTACACCTCGCACATGACCGGGGTGGTTTCGTCGGTGGCCGACCAGATCGTGCTGGGCCAGTGGGCGCTGGCGGCGGCCGGCCTGGGTGCCCTGCTGGCGTTTGTGCTCGGGGCCATGACCACTGCCTGGCTGGTGAACTGGGGCCTGCGCCACGGCCTGCACAGCGCCTTTGGCCTGCCACTGCTGCTCGAAGCCGTGGCGCTGCTGCTGTTCGGCCTGTTCGGCGCGGCCATCGGCCTGCTGGCCACCCTGTTCCTGCCGCTCACGGTGGTGCTGCTGTGCTTCATCATGGGGCTGCAGAACGCGGTCATCACCAAAATCTCCAAGGCCGAGATCCGCACCACCCACCTCACCGGGCTGGTCACCGACCTGGGGCTGGAACTGGGCAAGCTGCTCTACGTCAACCGCCACCCGCGCCAGGCGCCGGTGCGCGCCAACCGCGACAAGCTGCGGCTGCAGGCGCGCATGGTGGGCAGCTTTTTTGCGGGCGCGCTGCTGGGGGCGCTGGGCTTCAAGCACCTGGGCTACGTCAGCACCCTGCCGCTGGCGGTGCTGCTGTTGCTGCTGGTGTGGCGCCCGCTGTGGGCCGACGTGCGGGCGCAGGGCTGACCCGGGCGCTGACGCCCCGGCGCGCCCGCCTGCGCCGCCGCACTGGTACAAACCCCGACGCCGGGCACAGGGCTTTGTAAGCTGCACCCCAGTTTGCGGGCGGTAACATGGGGAATGGCCCTACGCATGCCCCCCCTGGCCCCCTTCCGCCCCCGCCTGCTGCAGGAACTGCGCGGCTACAACGGCGAACGGCTGGTCAAGGACATGGGCGCCGGCGCCACCGTGGGCATCGTCGCCCTGCCCCTGGCCATGGCCTTTGCCATCGCCTCCGGCCTCAACCCCGAAGCCGGGCTGTGGACCGCCATCATCGCCGGCTTCCTCATCTCCGCGCTTGGCGGCTCGGCGGTGCAGATCGGCGGGCCGGCCGGCGCCTTCATCGTCATCGTTTACGGCATCGTCGAACGCTACGGCCTGGCCAACCTGCTGATCGCCACCTTCAGCGCCGGGGTGCTGCTGTTTCTTCTGGGTTGGTTCAAGCTGGGTTCGCTGGTGCGCTACGTGCCCATCAGCGTCGTCATCGGCTTCACCAACGGCATCGCGGTGCTCATCGGCCTGTCGCAGCTGCGCGACGTGCTGGGGCTGGACGTGGCCAAAATGCCGGCCGACTTTTTCAGCCAGATCGCCACGCTGGCGCGCCACGCCGACAGCTTCAACCCCTGGGCCTTCGGGCTGGCGGCGGCGTGCGTGTTCGGGCTGTTCCTGTGGCCCCGGCTGTGGGCCAGCGAATCCGGTTTCCGCAAAAAGCTCGACGAATTGCAGACCGTCAGCGCGCTCAAGGCCACCTCGCGCGTGCCGGCCCCGGTGATCGCGCTGGTCACCCTGTCGCTGCTGGCCTGGGCGCTGGACATGCCGGTCGAGACGATCGGCAGCCGCTTCGGCGGCATCCCCCCGGGGTTGCCCGCGTTCGAGTTGCCCGATTTTTCCTGGGAAACCGTCAAGCTGCTGGTGGTGCCCACCGTGACGCTGGCGATGCTGGGCGCCATCGAATCGCTGCTGTGCGCGCGCGTGGCCGACCAGTTGAGCGACCGCCCCAAGCACGACCCCAACCAGGAGCTGATGGCGCAGGGCGTGGCCAACGCGGTGGTGCCCTTCTTCGGCGGCATGCCGGCCACCGGCACCATCGCCCGCACCGTCACCAACATCCGCGCCGGGGCCACCTCGCCGGTGGCGGGCATCGTGCACGCGGCCACGCTGGCGCTGGTGGTGCTGGCCGCCGCGCCGCTGGCCCAGCACATCCCGCTGGCGGTGCTGGCCGGGGTGCTGCTGTTCGTGGCCTGGAACATGGGCGAATGGCGGGAATTCGCCCGGCTCAAACAGTTCACCAACCACTACCGGCTGATGTTGCTGTCCACCTTTTTCGTCACCGTGGTGTTCGACCTGACGGTGGCGGTGGAACTGGGCCTGGTGCTGGCGGTGGTGCTGTTCGTGCGGCGGCAGAGCGACATCTTCCGCGTCGACGCCACCGGCGGCAGCGACACGCGGCTGCACTACAAACTCTACGGCTCGCTGTTTTTCGGGGCGGTGGCCAAGATCGACCCCATCGTGGCGGCGGTGGAAAACGCCCCCCACCCGCTGCACGTGGTGCTGGACGCCAGCCAGCTGATTTCGCTCGACACCACCGGCCTGGACGCGCTGGAACAGCTGCACAAGGCGCTGGACAAGCGCGGCGGCCACCTGAGCATGACCCACCTGAACGAACAACCGCGCTCGCTGCTGGAACGCTCGGGCTTTGCCGCCCGGCTGCACCCCGACACCCCCGAAGCGCCCTCCGGCGGGGCTGGGTAAAATCGCCGCTTATGAACCTCTTTGCCCGCCCCCACTACGCATCGGACGCCACGCAGTTCATCGACTCGCTCAAGGCGGCCAAGCCCACGCTGGAAGCCGAGCAACGCCAGGGCCGCGCCCTGCTGTGGGACCGCCCGGTGGACCGCGGTTTCAACGCCGCGGCCGACGCCGCCCGCGTGGAACAGAAGCCCTACGTCTACCAGACCGAGCCCAGCCTGCGCTGAGCCCACGGCCGCCCCGGCCAGCATGAGCCCCGCCACCGCGCCGGCCGCCGAGCTGCCCCCGGCCCCGCCCGACCCCGCCGCCACCCTGCCCGAGGTGGTGGACCAGGTGGCGCGCGCGCGCCTCTACGGCGAACCGCTGTTCGCGCTGCCGCAGGACCTCTACATCCCGCCCGACGCGCTGGAAGTCTTCCTGGAGGCCTTCGAGGGCCCGCTGGACCTGCTGCTCTACCTGATCCGCAAGCAGAACTTCAACATCCTCGACATCCCCATGGCCGAGGTCACGCGCCAGTACCTGGGCTACGTGGAGCAGGTGCGCGCCCGCAACCTGGAGCTGGCCGGCGAATACCTGCTGATGGCGGCGATGCTGATCGAGATCAAGTCGCGCATGCTGCTGCCGCCCAAAAAGGCGGCCGAGGGCGAGGAAGCCGAAGACCCCCGCGCCGAGCTGGTGCGCCGCCTGCTGGAATACGAGCAGATGAAGCGCGCCGCCTTGCGGCTGAACGACCTGCCGCAGCTGGGCCGCGACTTCCTGCGCGCCCAGGTGCACGTGGAGCAGTCGCTGGTGCCG
Organism: Aquabacterium sp. A08; assembly: GCF_011742065.1. NCBI lineage: Bacteria > Pseudomonadati > Pseudomonadota > Betaproteobacteria > Burkholderiales > Sphaerotilaceae > Aquabacterium > Aquabacterium sp. A08. Next base: position 9,092 of record NZ_JAAQQT010000550.1, on the reverse strand, counting down.
CGCTTCCCCGACGTGGACCCGATCGACCTGCAAACCGCCTGGCGCGACATCCTGCGCCGCGCCACGCTGGTGCAACACCACCGCATCCGCCGCGAGGAACTGAGCGTGCGCGAACACATGAGCCTGGTGCTGCGCCAACTGCAGGGCCGTCGCTTCGTCGAATTCGGCGACCTGTTCGACCTGCGCCAGGGCGTGCCGGTGCTGGTGGTCACCTTCATCGCCATGCTGGAGCTGGCCAAGGAAACGCTGATCGAGCTGACCCAGGCCGAAGCCTTTGCCCCCATCTACGTCCGGCTGGCCTACACCCCCACCTGAGGCCCGCCGTTTTGGCCCCCCGGCCACCCCGGAACCGTTCATGACCGCCTCCACCCCACACGCCCCCAGCGCCACCACCACCCGCCAATTTGACGTGGTCATCGTCGGCAGCGGCCTGGCCGGCCTGAGCACCGCGCTGCTGCTGCCCCCCCACCTGCGCGTGGCGGTGCTGACCAAACGCACCATCGAAGACGGCTCCAGCGGCTGGGCCCAGGGCGGCATTGCCGCCGTGCTGGCCGAGGACGACAGCTTCGACGCGCACGTGGAAGACACCTTCGTGGCCGGCGCCGGCCTGTGCGACCCGGCGGCCACCCGCTTCACCGTGGAAAACGCGCCCGAAGCCATCGCCTGGCTGCGCGCCATGGGCACCCAGTTCACCCTGCACGACGGCGAGTTGCACCTGACGCGCGAAGGCGGCCACAGCCACCGGCGCATCGTGCACGCGGCCGACGCCACCGGCGCGGCCGTGCAACACACCCTGATCGACCGGGTGCACCAGGCGCCCAACGTGCAGGTGTTCGAGACCCACAACCTGGTGGACCTGATCCTGAGCGACAAACACGGCGGTCAAACCGACGCGCCGCGCCGCTGCCTGGGCGCCTACGCCCTGAACGAAGACACCGACGCAGTGGAAGCCTTTGTGGCCCCCCACACCGTGCTCTGCACCGGTGGCGCGGGCAAGGTGTACCTGTACACCTCCAACCCCGACACCGCCACCGGCGACGGCATTGCGGCGGCCTGGCGCGCCGGCTGCCGGGTGGCGAACATGGAATTCATCCAGTTCCACCCCACTTGCCTGTACCACCCCAAGGCCAAGAGCTTCCTCATCACCGAGGCGGTGCGCGGCGAAGGCGGCCTGCTGAAATTGCCGGCGCACCTGGGCGGCCACCGCTTCATGCCCGACCACGACCCGCGCGCCGAACTGGCCCCGCGCGACGTGGTGGCCCGCGCCATCGACTTCGAGATGAAAAAGCACGGCCTGGACTGCGTCTACCTCGACATCTCGCACCAGCCGCCCGAGTTCCTGCGCGAGCACTTCCCCAACATCCTGGCGCGCTGCGCCGAGCTGGGCATCGACATCACCCAAGAGCCAATCCCCGTGGTGCCGGCTGCGCACTACACCTGCGGCGGCGTGGTGACCGACCTGAACGCCCGCACCGACCTGCCTGGCCTGTACGTGGTGGGCGAGGCCAGCTGCACCGGCCTGCACGGCGCCAACCGCCTGGCCAGCAACTCGCTGCTGGAGTGCATGGTGTTTGCCCGCGCCGCCGTGCGCGACATGGCGGCCCAGCCCACGGCGGCCATCCCCACCATCCGCCCGTGGGACGACAGCCGCGTCATCGACGCCGACGAGCACGTCGTCATCTCGCACAACTGGGACGAACTGCGCCGCTTCATGTGGGACTACGTGGGCATCGTGCGCACCGACAAGCGGCTGGAACGTGCCGCCCACCGCATCGCGCTGCTCAAGGCCGAAATCCAGGAGTTCTACAAAAGCTTCCACGTCACCCGCGACCTGCTCGAGCTGCGCAACCTGGTGGAAGTGGCCGACCTGATCGTGCGTTGCGCCCAGGCGCGCAAGGAAAGCCGGGGCCTGCACTTCAGCCGCGACCACACCGGCCTGCTGCCAGAGGCATTGCCCACGGTGCTGGACCCGAACGCGGGCTGAAAGCCGCCGGGACGGGCGTGGCCTTGCACCCCTGGGCCCCGTGGCGCCGGTAACGGCGCCCAGGCTGACCGCTCGCGGCGGTGCTCACAGGACGGCGTAACGCCCCGGCTTGTGGTTGATGGCGATGAACAGGTTCATCACCACCGCCGCCAGCACCGACCACGCCACCCGCTCGGGCTCCACCACCGTGAGCGCCAGCAGCACGATGGTGCAATCGATGCCCATTTGCACCTTGCCCGCGCGCCAGCCCTTGGCCCGCTGCAGGTACAGGCTGATGATGGTGGCCCCACCCAAACTGGCGTGGTGCCGCGCCAGGAACAAACAACCCGAACCCAGCAGCAAACCGCCCAGCACGGCGGCGTAGGCCGGATGCAGCCGCTCGATGGCGAACAGCTGCGGCGACCACTGCGTCAACGCCGACAGCAGCGTGATGGCCAAAAAGGTCTTGAGCGTGAACTCGCGCCCCATGCGGCGCCAGGCGAACCAGTAAAACGGCAGGTTGATGAGAAAAAACCACTGCCCCAGCCCCCAACCGGTGGCGTAGTGCAGCACGAAGGCCGCGCCGGCCGTGCCGCCGGTGAGCAAACCGGACTGCGCAAACAAAATCAGCGCCAGCGACACGAACAGCGTGCCGGTGAAGATGGCCTGGGCGTCTTCAAAAACGGTGTGGGTTTGAATGGGTGGGACGGGGTGGGTCATGTCGCGGGTCAGATGCAGGCATCATGCCATGCGCTGCCACGGTGCCAAACGGGTGGGCCGTACAATCCGCACTGCTCCGGGGTGTCCACATGGTGTGGGCTGAGATGGCGATGCCGAACCCGCGAACTTGATCCGGTTCAGACCGGCGGAAGAAGAGCTGTCACATCCCGCGTTGCGTGGACACCCTTGCAGGCCCTTGGCCCGCGTGGGGCCGCGCCGCCGGGGCGACCTTCGGAGCACCCACCCTGCCACCGAAGGAGACACGCCCCGTGAACGCCCCTGCCGACAAATTCCTCGCCACCACCGCCCAGGTGGACCAGGCCGCCATCCAGCCCCTGCCCAATTCCCGCAAGGTGTACGTGGAGAGCTCCCGCCCCGACATCCGCGTGCCCATGCGTGAGATCAGCCAGAGCGACACCCCGGCCAGCTTCGGCGCCGAACCCAACCCGCCCATCTTTGTGTACGACTGCTCCGGCCCCTACACCGACCCGGCCGCGCACATCGACATCCGCCAAGGCCTGCCCGCGCTGCGCCAGAAGTGGATCGAAGAACGCAACGACACCGAGGTGCTGCCCGGCCTGAGCAGCGCCTTCGGGCGCGAGCGCGCCGCCGACCCCAAGCTCGACGCACTGCGCTTCCCCGGCCTGCACCGCCAGCCGCGCCGCGCCCTGCCCGGCACCAACGTGACGCAGATGCACTACGCCCGCCGCGGCATCGTCACGCCCGAGATGGAGTACATCGCCATCCGCGAAAACCTGCGCCGCCGGGAGTACCTGGAATCCCTGAAAACCGCTGGCCCCACCGGCCAGAAAATGGCCGCCATGATCGGCCGCCAGCACCCGGGCCAGCATTTCGGCGCCAGCATCCCGACCGAGATCACGCCCGAGTTCGTGCGCGACGAGGTGGCCCGTGGCCGCGCCATCATCCCCAACAACATCAACCACCCCGAAACCGAGCCGATGGTCATCGGCCGCAACTTCCTGGTGAAGATCAACGCCAACATCGGCAACTCTGCGCTGGGCTCGTCCATCAACGAGGAAGTGGACAAGATGACCTGGGCCATCCGCTGGGGCGGCGACACGGTGATGGACCTGTCCACCGGCAAGAACATCCACGAAACGCGCGAGTGGATCGTGCGCAACTCGCCCGTGCCCATCGGCACCGTGCCCATCTACCAGGCACTGGAAAAGGTCAACGGCAAGGCCGAGGACCTGACATGGGAGATTTTCCGCGACACCCTGATCGAACAGGCCGAGCAGGGCGTGGACTACTTCACCATCCACGCGGGCGTGCTGCTGCGCTACATCCCACTCACGGCCAACCGCATGACGGGCATCGTCAGCCGGGGCGGCTCCATCATGGCCAAGTGGTGCCTGGCGCACCACAAGGAAAGCTTCCTCTACACCCACTTCGAGGACATCTGCGACATCATGAAGGCCTACGACGTGGCCTTCAGCCTGGGCGACGGCCTGCGCCCCGGCTCCATTTACGACGCCAACGACGAAGCCCAGCTGGGCGAACTCAAGACCCTGGGCGAACTCACGCAGATCGCCTGGAAGCACGATGTGCAGGTGATGATCGAAGGCCCCGGCCACGTGCCCATGCACCTGATCAAGGAGAACATGGACCTGCAGCTGGAGCAATGCCACGAGGCGCCCTTCTACACCCTGGGGCCGCTGACCACCGACATCGCCCCGGGCTACGACCACATCACCAGCGGCATTGGCGCAGCCACCATCGGCTGGTACGGCACCGCCATGCTGTGCTACGTGACGCCCAAGGAGCACCTGGGCCTGCCCAACAAGCAGGACGTCAAGGAAGGCATCATCACCTACAAGCTGGCGGCCCACGCCGCCGACCTGGCCAAGGGCCACCCAGGGGCGCAGATCCGCGACAACGCTTTGAGCAAGGCGCGCTTCGAGTTCCGTTGGGAAGACCAGTTCAACCTGGGCCTGGACCCCGACAAGGCGCGCGAATTCCATGACGAGACCCTGCCCAAGGACTCGGCCAAGGTGGCACACTTTTGCTCGATGTGCGGGCCGCACTTCTGCAGCATGAAGATCACGCAGGATGTGCGCGACTTCGCGGCACAGCAGGGCGTGAGCGAAGCCGAGGCGTTGGAGAAGGGCATGCAAGCCCAGTCCGACGCGTTCCGCAAGGCCGGCGGCGAGGTGTACATCCCGATCCAGCGGGTCTGACGCCGGGCCGTCCGCGCCCCGTCTTGTATGCAAGCGGTGCGCGGCGGTCTGTCACAATCCGCCCCCACCGCGCACCGCGCTCAGGAAACCGCCATGTTCCGCACCTTGCTCAAATCCAAAATCCACCGCGTGGCCGCGACCCACGCCGAACTGCACTACGAGGGCTCCTGCGCCATCGACGAAGACCTGATGGACGCGGCCAACCTCTGCGAAAACGAACAGATCCACATCTGGAACATCAACAACGGCGAGCGCTTCGTCACCTACGCCATCAAGGGCCAGCGCGGCTCCGGCATGATTTCGGTCAACGGCTCGGCCGCGCGCCGCGCCCAGGTGGGCGACCTGCTCATCATCGCCGCCTTTGCCCAGGTGCACGAAGACCACGTGGCCCAACACAAGCCCCAACTGGTGTTCGTGAACGAACGCAACCAGCAGGTGGAGCTGCGCGACAAGGTGGCCACGCAGCGGCTGTGAGCCCGCGCCGCCCGCGGCTCAGGGCCCGGGCGAGCGCAGTTCCCAGGTGGCCGTCAGGCGCCCGGCAAAGGTGAGGGCCAGCGTGGCGCCGTCGGTCGCCTCGCTCAGGCGCACGCCGGGCTGGGGCGCCGGCTCGGTGTGCGCCACCGCCAGCAGGCCTGCCGGCCAGCGCACCGTCAGCGTGGCGTCCATCGGCAGGTAGCCGTCCAGGTAGCGGCGCATCAGCGGGCCGGCGTGCAGACGCCAGCGGCCGGGGCCGGTGGACTCCAGCGCGCGCGAACGCAACCCGATGCAGACGTGCCCGCCGCGCTGCACGTCGGCCAGCTCCACCCGGTGGCCGTCCACCCAGGCGCGGCCCACGCCCGCGTGGTCCAGCAGGTCGATCTGCTGCACCCGTTCGCGGTTGAACGCCACCACCACCCGGCGGTTGGGGTCCAATTGGCGGTGGCAGGTTTGAAGGACGATCACCCCGGTGCGCAGGCTGCCTTCATCGATGGCGGCGGTGGCCTCGTAACGGTAGGCCTCGGGGTCGGGCCGCTCGGCCAGGAAGCGCAGCTCGCCCTCCAGGGCGATGTCGTCCAGCTCCAGCGGGCCCGCCGTGGCAGGCAGCGCCGCCAGGCCGGTGGCCACCCCCAACGTGGCCAGTGCACAGGTCTTCCAAGGCATGGCAGGCTCCGAACGCGGTAGCCCCGGCCACCGCACCCGCCCATTGTGCGCCGAGGCGTCAGGCCGCGCCGATGTGAGGCACCAGTGCCCCGGCGTTTTGCCCGCCTTTGAGGGCGGCGGTGAAGGCCAGCATGCGGTCGATGGGCTGGCGCGCCCGCGGAATCAGGCCAGGGTCCACCTGGATCTCGTTCAGACCGCCTTCCAGCACGCGCGCCACGCCGGCCAGGCTGTTCATGGCCATCCAGGGGCAGTGGGCGCAGCTTTTGCAGGTGGCGCTGTTGCCAGCGGTGGGCGCCTCGATGAACACCTTGCCCGGGTTCAGCGTGCGCAGCTTGTGCATCATGCCGTTGTCGGTGGCGACGATGAATTCTTTGGCGTCCATCTCGGCCGCGGCCTTGAGGATGCCGCTGGTGGAGCCCACCGCGTCGGCCAGCGCCACCACCTCGGCCGGGCTTTCCGGGTGCACCAGCACCTTGGCGCCGGGGTGCTCGGCCATCAGGGCCTGCAGTTCGGCGCCCTTGAACTCGTCGTGCACGATGCACGAGCCCTGCCACATCACCATGTCGGCGCCGGTTTCGCGCTGGATGTAACCGCCCAGGTGCTTGTCCGGCCCCCACAGGATCTTGTGGCCCTTGTCCTTGAGGGCGCGCACGATGTCCAGCGCGCAGCTGGAAGTGACCAGCCAGTCGGCACGGGCCTTCACCGCGGCGCTGGTGTTGGCATACACCACCACGGTGCGGTCGGGGTGCTGGTCGCAAAAAGCGCTGAACTCGGGCAAGGGGCAGCCCAGGTCGAGCGAACAGTTGGCGTCCAGGTCGGGCATCAGCACGGTCTTTTCGGGCGACAGGATTTTGGCCGTCTCGCCCATGAAGCGCACCCCCGACACCACCAGCGTCTGCGCGGCGTGGTCGCGGCCGAAGCGGGCCATCTCCAGGCTGTCGCTGACGATGCCGCCGGTTTCTTCGGCCAGGTCCTGCAGGTCCGGGTGCACGTAGTAGTGCGACACCATCACCGCGTTTTTCTCTTGCAGCAGGCGGCGGATCTTGTCCTTCAGCGCCGTGCGCTCGGCCGGGCCCGGCTCCTCGGGCACGCGGGCCCAGGCGTGCTTGGTGGCGCACGCCGGCTGTTCGTAATCGACTTCAATCACCTGTTCCATGGCACGCCCCCGTTCACAGCGCTTCGAAGCGCATTGAAAAATCCACCGCCTGCACGTCCTTGGTCAGCGTGCCGATGGAAATGCGGTCCACCCCGGTCTCGGCCAGGGCGCGCACCGTGGCGTCGGTGACGCCGCCGGAGCTTTCCAGCACCGCCCCGCCCTGTGGGTGGGCAGCGTTCAGGCGTACCGCCTCGCGCAGCGTGGGCAGGTCCATGTTGTCCAGCAGCACCATGCGGGCGCCGGCGTCCAACGCCTCCTGCAGCTGGGCCAGGGTTTCCACCTCGATCTGCACGAACTTGGCCTGCGGCGCGGTTTGCCGCACCCGCTGCAACACGGCGGTCACGCCCCCGGCGGCGGCGATGTGGTTTTCCTTGATCAACACCGCGTCGTACAGGCCCAGGCGGTGGTTGGCGCCGCCGCCGGTAAGCACCGCGTACTTCTGCGCCAGGCGCAGGCCGGGCAGGGTCTTGCGGGTGTCCACGATCTGCGCGCGGGTGCCGGCCACCCGCTCCACGTAGTGGGCGGTTTTGGTGGCCACGGCGCTCAGGGTCTGCAAAAAGTTCAGCGCGGTGCGTTCGGCCGTCAGCAGGGGCTGGGCCCGGCCGTCGATCTCGAACACCACCTGGTTGGGGGCGCAGCGCTGGCCCTCGGCCACGTGCCAGGTGATGCGGGCCTGCGGGTCCAGCGCGGCCACGGTGGCCTGCACCCAGGGTTGGCCGCAGATCACCGCGGCCTCGCGCGCCAGCACGCGGGCGCGGGCGCGCTGCGCCGGGTCCACCAGGGCGGCGGTCAGGTCGCCGCTGCCCACATCCTCTTGCAGGGCGCGGGCGACGTCGGCGCGGGCCAGCTCGGCCACGCGCTCGGGAGAAAAATCGCTGCTCATTGGGGTCATGCCAGAATCTCGTCGCACCCAGGGTGCGGGTTGCCGCCACCGGCGGGACAGGGCGCAAGCATAACGGTTCCACCGCACGGGATCGACTAGACTCGCCATTTCCTGCGCCGCCCCGCCCACAGGCGGGTCCGGCCACGCACCGCCCCTGAGTGAGAGACAACACATGAGCGAGACCACCGCCAGCACGCCCTACGGCACCCTGCCCGCCGCGTCGCCCCTGCCCGCGCGCAAACCCGTCAGCCTGCCGCGGTTGCAGGAAATGCGCGAACGCGGGGAAAAAATCACCATGCTCACCGCCTACGACGCGACCTTCGCCGCCGTCGCCGACAGCGCCGGCGTCGAATGCCTGCTCATCGGTGACTCGCTGGGCATGGTCTGCCAGGGCCTGAGCAGCACCGTGGGCGTGACGCTGGAGACCATGTGCTACCACGTGGAAAGCGTCACCCGCGGCCTGCGCCGGGTGCAGGGCACCGCCTGGGTGCTGGGCGACCTGCCGTTCGGCAGCTACCAGGAGTCCAAGGAACAGGCCATCCGCAGCGCCTCGGCGCTGATGCACGCCGGCGCCCACATGGTCAAGCTCGAAGGCGGCGGCTGGACCGCCGAGACCGTGCGCTTCCTGGTGGAGCGCGGCATCCCCGTCTGCGCCCACCTGGGCCTGACGCCGCAGACGGTGCACGCCCTGGGCGGCTACCGCGTGCAGGGCCGCAACGACAGCGACGCCCTGCGCCTCAAGCGCGAAGCATTGGAACTGCAGGACGCCGGCGCCACCATGCTGGTGCTGGAAATGGTGCCCGCCGCCCTCTCGGCCGAGGTCACGCAACAGCTGCCGCGCTGCCACACCATCGGCATCGGCTCGGGCAGCGCCACCGCCGGCCAGGTGCTGGTGATGCACGACATGCTGGGCATCAACCTCGGCAAGAACCCCAAGTTCGTGCGCAACTTCATGGACGGCTCGGCCAGCGTCAAGGCCGCCATGGCCGCCTACGTGGCCGCCGTGAAGGACGGCAGCTTCCCCGACAACGC
>NZ_JAAQQT010000549.1:0-7831 GCF_011742065.1 Aquabacterium sp. A08 | reverse complement strand
GGCGGCTGGCGCAGGCCCAGCGCCGGCACCCGGCGCGCGGTTTCCAGCCCGTCCAGGCCGGGCATCTGCCAGTCGATCAGGGCCACCCGGAACGGGCGCTCCTGCCGCTCCGCTGCGGCCAGGGCGCTCAGGGCGGCCTCGCCGCCGGGCACGGCCTCGGGTTCCAGCGTCATGCCGCGCAGCTGTTCGCACAGCAGTTCGCGGGCGCCGGCGTTGTCGTCCACCACCAGCACCCGCAGGCCGCGCAACTCGTGCCGCGGCGGGGTGCGCACCGGCTCCTCGGCGCCGCGCCCCAGCCGGGCGGTGCACCAGAAGGTGGAACCTTCGCCCGGGGTGGAGCGGACGCCGACCTCGCCCCCCATCAGCTCCACCAGCCGCTTGACGATGGCCAGCCCCAGCCCGGTGCCGCCGTAGCGGCGCGAGGTGGAGGCGTCGGCCTGGTGGAAGCTCTGGAACAGCGAGCCGATCTGTTCCGGCGTCATGCCGATGCCGCTGTCCTGCACCTCGAAGCGCAGCACCACCGCGTCGGCCAGGGCCTGCTGCACCCGCACCCGCACCCGGATCTCGCCCTGCTCGGTGAACTTGACCGCGTTGTTGCCGTAGTTGATCAGCACCTGGCCCAGCCGCAGCGGGTCGCCAATCAGGTTCATCGGCACGTCGGGGGCCACGTCGAACAACAGCTCGATGCCCTTGCTCTGCGCCTTCTCGCTGATCAGGCTGACGAAGGTGTCGAGCACCCGGGCCAGCGAAAACTCGATCTGTTCGAGCTGCAGCTTGTTGGCCTCGATCTTGGAGAAGTCCAGGATGTCGTTGATGATGCCCAGCAGGTGCTGCGCCGACTGCTGGATTTTCTCCATGTAGTCGCGCTGGCGCACCGACAGCTCGGTGCGCAGCATCAGGTGGCCCATGCCCAGGATGGCGTTCATGGGCGTGCGAATCTCGTGGCTCATGTTGGCCAGGAAATCGGACTTGGTGCGCGAGGCGGTTTCGGCGGCCTGTTTGGCCTCGGTCAGCACCGCCTCCTGGGCGCGCAGGGTGGCGTTGGCGTGGGCCAGTTCGGCGGTGCGCTCGATCACCCGCTTCTCCAGGCTGGCGTTGAGCGCCGAGATTTCTTCACGTTGCCGCACCGCCTCGGTCGTGTCGCGGATGATGGCGGTGAACAGGTCCTCGCCGTTGACCTGCAGGTGCGAGATCGACACCTCGATCGGGAACACCTCGCCGTTGGCGCGCAGGCCCTTGAGGTGGGTGACCCGCATGCGCTGCTGGGCGTGCTGGCCTTCGTGCCGGGCCACGCTGTGCATCTTGTCGGCGTGGCCGTGGCGCTTGTCGTGCGGGATCAGCAACTCCAGCGACTGGCCGATGATGTCCTGGGCGCGGTGGCCGAACATCTCCTCGGCGGCGGCGTTGAAGACCCGGATGCGCTGGTTCCAGTCGGCGGTGACGATGGCGTCCATGGCACCGTCCACCACCGCCGACAGGCGCGCTTCGCTCTGCACCCGTTCCAGCTGCGCCTGTTTGCGCGCGGTGATGTCGATGCAGTGCCCGATGTAGCCCAGCAGCCGGCCTTGCGCGTCCAGCCGGGGCGTGCCGTCGCACAGCACCCAGCGCAGGGCGCCGCGGTGGTTGTGGACGCGGAATTCGGTGCTGAAGGGGGCCTGCTGGTCGCGCGCCTGCTCAAAGGCGGACTGGGCCATGGGGGCGTCGGCGGGGTGGATGTGCCGCAGCCACTGCTGGCCCAGCAAGTCCTGGCGCTGGCCGCCGCTGAAGCGCAGCCAGACGTCGTTCACGTCGAGCAGCCGGCCCTCGGTGTCGGCGCTCCAGACCATCACCCGGCCGGCATTGGCCAGCTCCTTGTAGTGCGCCTGGCTGGCTTGCAGTGCGGCGCGCGACTGGCGCAGGTCGCGCAGCATGGCGTTGAAGCTGCGCGCCAGCACCGCAATTTCTTGCGGCCCGGCCTCGGGCACCTCGCTCACGGCCTCGTCGTCGCGGGCAAAGGCCAGGCTGGCCCGTTCCAGCCGGCGCAGCGGCAGGCTGACCTGGCGGTGCAGCAGCCAGCCCAGGGCCAGCAGCGCTAACAGCGCCCCGGCGGCCAGCGGCAGCAGGCGTTGCCGCCACCGGTGTTCCAGCAGTTGGTGGTCGCGCGTCAGGTCGTAGGCCAGGTACACCACCCCGTGCTCCAGGCTGCGCAGCTCCGTCCGTTTGGTGGGGGCGATGAAGGGCGACATCACCGACATGAGGTGCCCATCGGCCGATTCCTGCCAATCGGGCAGGCGCCCGCGCGTCACCCGCTGGAAGCGGGCGGGGTCGAAGGCGGGCAGCACCTCGGCGGCGGGCCGGCCGTGCCAGTCGAAGCGGTGGGCGATGTCCACCGTGCCGTCGGGCAGCACCACCATCAGGGCGGCCACGCGCAGGTCGGTGGCGGCCAGGGTCACGTCCGACGCCACGTTGCTGCGGTTGGCCTGCAGGTCGCGCTGGGTCAGCCGGGCCAGTTCCTCGGCGTGGGTCAGCAGGTCCTGGCGCGAGCGTTCGTGCAGGTCGGCGTGGCTGTCGCTGCGGGTCCCGAGGTAGATCGCGCCCAGGCCCAGCAGCATCAGCACCGCCAGCGCCAGCGGCAGGGCATTGCGCAAGGCGAGGCGGGGCATCATGGAGCGGTCGGGTGGAAGCGGGTGTCGAACAGGGTGTCGTGCACGGACGCGGCTTTGAGCAGGCCATCCTGCACCATCACCTGTTCCAGGGTTTTGATGTGGCGCAACAGCTCGCCATCGGGTTGCAGCATGCGCCGCGACGCGGCCGCCTCCGGCTGGTTCAGGCCTTTGAGGGCGGCGGGCACCTCGGCCGGTGCCAGCTGCAGCCGCGCGGCCATGAGTTCGGCGGCCCGTTCGGGTTGCTGGTGCAGCAGCTGCACCGCCCGGAAGTGCGCCGCCACCAGCGCCTGCAGTGCGGGGGCGTGGTGCTCCAGGGCGTCGGCGCGCGCCACCATCACGTCCACGATGCGGCCCGGGATGGCGGTGCTGTCGAACACGCGCACGCCGCCCAGGGCTTCGAGCTGGCTGGCCCAGGGCTCGGCGGTCACGAACAGGTCGGCGGCGCCTTCGCGGAAATGCTCCAGGTTGTGGGCCAGCGCCACCGACACGGTTTGCACCGCGCTGGGCGGCAGGTCGTGGGCCTTGAGGAAGGCGCTGAGCATCACCGCGCCCACCGCGCCTTCTTCCACGGCGATGCGGCGCCCGGCCGGCAGGTGCGGGTCACGCAGGCCGGGGCGGGCGATCACCGCGTCGGCGCCCAGCGATTCGTCGAGCACCGCGATGACGCGCAGGTCCACCCCGCCCGCGCGGCCGCTGAGGAACTCGTCCAGCGTCAGCTGGGCCGCTTCGATCTGGCCGGCGGCCAGGGCGCGCAGCGCGTCGGTGTTGGAGTACAGCTCCACCAGCCGCACCTGGGCCGGGTCCAGCCAACCCAGGGCGCGCGCCATGAACACCGGTTCGTAGCCGCTGAAAACGATGCTGCCCAGGCGCAGCGGCGGTGGCGGGGGCGCGCAGCCGGCCAGCCAGACGCCGGCGGCCGCGCCGGCCATGGCCTGCAGCCAGCGCCGCCGCGCCCAACCGTGCCTGGGGGGTGTGTGCATCCCACCACTATAAGCCCAAGTGGCGCGGGCGCGGTCAGTGGCCCTGGCTGCCGCGGTGCGCCCAGCCGGTGGTGTGCTTTTCCACCCAGCTGAACAGCTCGTACATCACCATGGCCATGGCGCCCACCACCAGCAGGCCGCTGAAGGCCAGCCCCATCTGCATGGAGGAACCGGCCGACATCAGCAGGTAGCCGATGCCCTCGTTGGAAGCGCTCATCTCGGACACCGTGGTGCCCACAAACGCCAGCGTGATGGCGACCTTGAGCGAGCCGTAAAAGTGCGGCAGCGAGCGCGGCAGCCCGACCTTGACCAGCACGTCCCAGCGCTTGGCGCCCAGCACCCGCAGCACGTCCTCCAGCTCGGGCTCCAGCGTCGCCAGGCCGGTGGCGATGTTGACCATGATGGGGAAGAAGCTGATGAGGAAGGCGGTGAGGATGGCCGGCCCGGCGCCGATGCCGAACCACACCACCAGAATCGGCACGAAGGCCGCCTTGGGCAGGGCGTTGAAGGCCGTCATCAGCGGGTACACGGCGGCATAGGCCAGCCGCGAGCTGCCGATGAGGAAGCCCAGCAGCACCCCGACCACGATGGCCAGGCCAAAGCCCACCATGGTCACCCAAAAGGTGCGCCAGGCGTGGCCCAGGATGACGCTCTGGTGCTCCAGCGTCTGCGCCCAGATGCGCGAGGGGCTGGGGAAGATGAACTCCGAGACGCCGAAGCCGCTGGTGATCACCTCCCACAGCACGACGATGGCCAGCAGCAGCAACAGCGGCGACCAGCGTTCCATGTGTTTGTGTTTCATGGCCTGTCCTCGGGGCTCATTGGGGCAGGGCAGCGCCGGCCTGGCGCATCGCGCCGATGTGGCCGCGCAGCTCGTGCACGATGTCGGAAAACCCGCGGGTGTAGGTCACTTCCAGGTCGCGGGTGCGCGGGATCGGGATCTCGCGCCGCACCACGAAGCGGCCCGGGCTTTTGCTCATGCAGTACACCGTGTCGGCCAGGAACACGCTTTCGCGCAGGTCGTGCGTCACCAAAATGACGTTGAAGCGCTGCGCCTCCCACAGGTCGCGCAGGGTGCACCAGAGTTCTTCGCGGGTGAAGGCGTCGAGCGCGCCGAAGGGCTCGTCCAGCAACAGCATCTTGGGTTCGTGGATCAGCGCGCGGCAGATGCTGGCGCGCTGCTGCATCCCGCCCGACAGTTCCCAGGGGTATTTCTTTTCCATGCCGCCCAGGCCCACACTGACCAGCAGTTTTTTCGCGCGTTCCTCGTACTCCTTGCGCCGGTCCTTGAACTGGCTGCGGTACGGCTCCACGATCTCCAGCGGCAGCAGCACGTTGTCCAGCGTGGTGCGCCAGGGCAGCAGGCTCGGCGCCTGGAAGGCCATGCCCGAGATCTTCAGCGGGCCGGTGACCGGCTGGCCGTCGATGCGGATCTGGCCCATGCTCGGCATCTTCAGCCCGGTGGTGAGCTTCATGAAGGTGGACTTGCCGCAGCCCGACGGCCCGACGATGGCGATGAACTCGCCGCGCTGGACCTGGAGCTGGATGTCCTCGACGGCAAAGAGGTTCTTCGCCAGCAGCTCGTCGTTGTAGGCGAGCCAGACCCGGTCGAAATCGACGAAGGGCTCGTTCGGTGGGGGCGTGGGGGCCATGGGCGTTCCTGCGCGGGGCGGTTCAGCGCTGGGCCGGTGGCAGCACGTTCAGGGCGGCGGCCGGCAGCAGGCTGCCGTTCCACACCTGGGCGGCGTTGACCCGGGTTTTGGTGGCGTAGGCGTCCGACACCTGCGACGCCATCAGGCTCAGCCGCGCCGGATCGACCCGGCCAAAGCCCTCGCGCCGGGCGTCGGGGCTGGCCACCACCGCGTCGATGGCCAGTTGCAGCCGGCGCGTTTCCAGCGCCACGTTGATCAGCCCGTCGCGCGCCTTCACACTGGCGATGGCCGCGGCCGGGTTGGCCATCACCTCCTGTGCCCCCTTCGCGAAGGCGGCGAGGAAGGCCTTGACCGCCGCCGGGTTCTCCTGCAGCAGCTTGGGGCTGGCGATGATGGCGTTGCCGTAGAGCTTGACGCCGTGGCTGGCGAAGGGCATGACCACCACGTCGGCCGGTTTGACGCCGCGCGCCTCCAGGTTGAGCAGCGAGGTGAAGGAAAAGCCGGTGATGGCGTCGATGTCACCGCGCACCAGCATGGTTTCGCGCAGCGGCGGGTCCATCGAGGTCCAGGCCACGTTCTTCACGCCGGTGGCTTTCTCGAAAATCGGCCAGGCCTTGCGGCCGGCGTCGAACACCGGGGCGCCCAGCTTTTTGCCGCTCAGGTCGGCCGGCCGGGCGATGCCGCTTTTCTTCAGCGCCAGCACCGCCGCCGGCGTGTTGTTGTAGACCATCATCACCGCCACCGGCTTGTTGGGCGCGTCCGGGTTGTTGGCGTGGAACTCCATCAGGGCGGCCACGTCGGCAAAGCCCAGGTCGTAGGTGCCGGAAGCCACGCGGGTGACGGTGCCGCCCGAGCCACTGCCGGCGTCGATGGTCAGGTCCAGGCCGGCGGCCTTGAAGTGGCCCTGGGCCGCCGGGTGCAGGAACAGGGCCGACGGGCCCTCAAAGCGCCAGTCGAGCTGGAATTTCAGGGGTGTCTGGGCCTGGGCCGTGCCCAGAACGAGGGCAGCCCCCAGGGCGGCGGTGGCTTGCAGGAAACGGCGCTTGTGCATGAACAACTCCAGGGTGGGTCCGAGGGCGGCGCGCGGGGCGCCGGGTGGGTTGCCAGCGGTTGTGCAAGATCGGTGCCAGACGTTTTGAACACACTTTTGTATACAAAATAGCCGCCACGCGGCGCGGCGGTGCACCCGACTGGGGCGCCGAGGGGCCGTTGGCCCCGCCCTGGTGCGTGGAGCCGGCAAAAAAATGCGCCCGCCAGGGCGCATCGCGTGGGGGGCAGGCCCGGCCGTGGTGGCCGGGGCCGGGTCGCCTCAGGCCGAACCGGCGTTGGCCGCCGCGGCCAGGGCCGTCATGTTCAGCACCCGGCGCACGGTGGCCGCCGGCGTCAGGATGTAGGCCGGCTGGTTCACCCCCATCAGCACCGGGCCCACGGTCACGCCGCCACTGGTGGTGGTTTTCAGCACGTTGTAGAGGATGTTGGCCGAGTCCAGGTTGGGGCAGACCAGCAGGTTGGCCGCGCCGCTCAGGGTGCTGTCGCCCAGGTAGGCCTTGCGGATTTCGGGCTGCAGCGCGGCGTCGCCGTGCAGTTCGCCGTCGCACTCGATCTCGGGGTGCTGGGCCACGAACAGGTCGCGCGCCAGGCGCATCTTGCGGGCCGAGGCGCGTTTGGACGAACCGAAGCTGCTGTGCGACAGGAAGGCCACTTTCGGCGGGATGCCGAAGCGCTGCACCTCCTGCGCCGCCATCCAGGCGATCTCGGCCAGCTGCTCGGCGCTCGGGTCCTCGTTCACATAGGTGTCGGCGATGAACAGCGGGCCCTGCTGCGTCATCAGCGCGTTGACGGCGGCGTAGTTGGTCACGCCGGCCTTCCTGCCCAGGATGCTGTCGATGCGCTCCAGGTGCGTGGTGTAGGTGCCCACCAGGCCGCAGATCAGCGCGTCGGCGTCGCCCAGGCTGACCATCAGCGAGCCGATGATGGTGTTGGAGCGGCGCACCGCGGCCTTGGCCACCTCGGGCGTGGCGCCGTGGCGCTTCATCAGCTGGTGGTAGTGCTCCCAGTACTGGCGGAAGCGCGGGTCGTCTTCGGGGTTGACGTTGGTCACGTCCACGCCCAGGCGCATGCGCAGGCCGGCTTTTTCGATGCGGGCGGCGATCACCGCCGGGCGCCCGATCAGGATGGGCTGGGCCAGGTGGTCGTCGATCGCCATTTGCGCGGCGCGCAGCGCGCGTTCGTCCTCGCCGTCGGCAAAGGCCACGCGTTTTTTCGCGGCCGGCATGGCCTTGGCGGTGTTGAACACCGGGCGCATCAGGATGCCGGTCTGGTACACAAAGCGGCCCAGCGTTTCCTTGTAGGCCTCCATGTCGGTGATGGGGCGGGTGGCCACGCCGGAGTCGGCGGCGGCCTGGGCCACGGCCGGCGCGATCTTCAGGATCAGGCGCGAGTCGAAGGGCTTGGGAATCAGGTATTCCGGGCCGAAGGTGAGTTCCTGGCCCACATAGGCGCTGGCCACTTCCTCGGAAATGTCGGCCTTGGCCAGGTCGGCGATCTGGCGCAC
>NZ_JAAQQT010000548.1:0-19505 GCF_011742065.1 Aquabacterium sp. A08 | reverse complement strand
TCGCCCAGGGCGCCGAAAGCGACCGAGCGGGCGATGGCCTTGCAGGCCAGGGCCACGTCCAGCAAGAGGGCGTTGAAGTCGCCGCTGGCGTCGGGGTGGCGGCGGCGTTCCTCGATGAGGAACTGGGTCAGGGTGGTGCGTTGGGACAGCGGCATGGGGGCAGGGCGTGGGCGGGTGGGGCGGGGTCAGGCGGTCTGGGGCGCGGTCCAGCGCGCCAGGTCGGCCAGGCGCACGGTGGACAGGTCGGGCAGCACCCGCAGGGCGCCTTCGAAACCGTGGTGGGCGGTGTAGGCGTTGGGCGTGACCACGGTGGCCAGGCCGGCGGCCAGGGCGGCGCGCAGGCCGTTGGCCGAGTCCTCGAAGGCCAGCGCCGCCGCCGGGGCCAGCCCCAAGCGGGCCAGGGCCTGGCGGTACACCTGCGGGTGGGGTTTCTTGCGCGGGGCGGTGTCGGCGTCTTCGATCACGTCGAAGCGCTGGCGCCAGTCGTGGCCCCAGGCGTGGCGCAACAGGGCGGCCACGTTGGCCGGTGTGGTGGTGGTGGCGATGGCCAGGCGCAGGCCGGCCTGGGCGGCGGCGTCCACCAGGGCATGAACGCCGGGGCGCAGCCGCACCGCACCGTCCTGCACCGCTTCCTCGTAGGCGGCGGTTTTGCGGGCGTGCAGCCGGTCCACCGTCTGCTGCACCCCTTGACCGTCCAGGTCGGTCAGGTCGGGCTGCACGCTGCGCCAGTGGTGCAGGATGCGTTCCTTGCCACCGGCCACCTGCAGCAAGCGGGTGTAGTGCGCCACGTCCCAGTGCCAGTCCATGCCTTCGGTGGCGAAGGCGTGGTTGAAGGCGGCCCGGTGGGCCTCCTCGGTGTCGGCCAGGGTGCCGTCGACGTCAAAAATCAGCGCTTGCAGCATGTCGGTCTCCTCGGTCCGCCCTCGGGCGGTGGTCTGACACAAACTATAAGCAAGCACTTAACTAAGGTAAATTAACGATTCATTCGTAATTTGTTAAGGAAAACCTGAATGAAGAACGCCACCTTCCGGCAGTTGCGGGTGTTCGTGGAGGTCGCGCGCCACCTGAGCTTTGCCCGGGCGGCCGAGGTGCTGCACCTGACACCGCCGGCCGTGACCATGCAGGTCAAGGAACTGGAGGGGCACGTCGGCCTGCCGCTGTTCGAACGCTCGGGCCGGCAGGTGAGCCTGACCACGGCCGGCGAATACATGCTGGTGTACGCGCGCAAGGTGCTGGCCACCCTCAAAGACGCGGAGGACGCGGCCGCCCGCCTGCAGCGGCTGGAGGTGGGCACCCTGACCATCGGCATGGTCAGCACCGCCAAGTACTTTCTGCCGCGCCTGCTGGCCGAATTCCAGCAGGAGCACGCCGGGGTGGAGATCCGCCTAGCGGTGGGCAACCGCGCGCAACTGCTGCAGATGCTGCACGGCAACGAGGTGGACATCGCGGTCATGGGCCAACCCCCGACCGAACTGGCGACCCGGGCCGAGCCCTTCGCCGCCCACCCGCACGTCTTCGTCGCGCCGACCGATCACCCCCTGCTCAAGGTGGGCCACCCGACGGTGGCGTCGCTCAGCCCCTACGGCTTCATCCTGCGCGAACGGGGCTCGGGCACCCGGGCGGCGCTGGAGAAGTTTCTGGAGCCCAGCCGCACCGAACTGCGGGTGGTGATGGAGATGTCGAGCAACGAGACCATCAAGCAGGCGGTGATGGCGGGCATGGGCATCAGCTTTCTGTCGCTGCACACCGTGGGGCTGGAACTGGAGCACCGCCTAATCGCCACGCTGGACGTGGAGGGGGCGCCGGTGGTGCGCGCCTGGAACCTGGTGCACACCCTGTCCAAGTTGCTGTCACCCGCGGCCGAGGCCTTTCGCTACTTCGTGCTGGAGCGCGGCGAACGCCACCTGGCGCAAAAGTACGGGCCGCTGGTACGCCTGCCGCACCACTAAATTGTCCATGACAAACCAACTCAGGCGGCGCCATCCCAAGCGAGCGCCGTGCCGTGGCGCAGCCGCCAGGCGCGCACCTGCAGGTTGACCTCGTTGGCGCGGCGCAGCACGGTGACGCCCTCGGGCAGGCCGCGCCGGTGCAGCGCCACCGCCGCGCCGCCGACCCAGACCTCGACGCCGCGCGGCAGCTGGTCCACCAGTTGCTGCAGGGTGTCCACCACATCGCGCCGCGAGGCGTGGGCGCTGTAGCTCAGGGCCAGCACGTCGACCTGCAGCTGCTGGGCCGCCAACACGATGTCGGCCACCGGGGTGGAGGTGCCCAGCGCCAGCCGGTGACACGACTCCAGGGCGAAAAAGCTTTCCGCCATGAGCAGCCCCAGCCCATGCAGTTCCGACGGCGTGGTGGTGAGCAGCACGCGCGGGCGCCGCTGCAGGGCCTGGCCGCTGGCGTCGACCGCAGCGATCGCTTCGCGCAGCACCGATTGCAGGGTCTCGGTGAACAGGTGCTCCTGGTACACCGAGAGTTCACCGCGCAGCCAGGCCTCGCCCACGTGCACGCACAGCGGGGCCACCAGCTGCTCCACCGTCGGCCCCAGCCCGTGGCGCAGGATGTGCTGCTGCAGCGCCTGCTTGACCAGGTCGGTGCGGTTCTCGGTCATCCAGCGCAGCCAGGGGGTGTCGGGGTCGCCGGGCCAGGGGCCCAGTGCCGTCGGGGGCGCCACGCCGGCAGCGGCCGGTTCGCTGCGGGCCTGCGCCAGCAGGGCCTCCAGCTGTGCGTCGTCCAGCGGCACCACCTTGCCCGGGCGAAGGCCGGCGTCCAGCAGGCGCTTGATCAGGCGCAGGCGCTGCACCTGGGCCGGCGGGTAAGCACGCTCGCCGGCGGCGTCGCGCCCGGGGGTGGGGAAACCGTAGCGCCGCTCCCAGACGCGCAGGGTGTCCTTGCCCAAACCGGTGTCGCGCTCGACCTCGGCAATGGACCAGGTCACATCGGGCAGGGGCGCATGGGCCAGCAGGTCGGCGGGAAGGGTGTCCATGGGTGCATCCATTGTCGGCGTCGGGGCGTATTGCTTACAGGGTGCATGAATTGCACACGCCATCCGACTTTAGCATACAATGAATTTTGTCTAGGACAAATAAAGCCCCACAGGAGCACCCATGAAAGTTGCCATCGTCGGCTCAGGCATTTCCGGACTCGCCGCGGCGCACCGGCTGCGTGGCCAGGCCCAGGTCACGCTGTTCGAGGCGGGCGACTACTTCGGCGGCCACACCCACACGGTGGACATCACCCTGCCCACCGCGCAAGGCCCGGTCAGCCACGGGGTGGACACCGGGTTCCTGGTGTTCAACGAGCGCACCTACCCCCAGTTGATCGCCCTGTTCGCCGAACTGGGCGTGGCCACGGCCCCGTCGGACATGTCGTTTTCGGTGCAGGTGCCGGGCGCACGCCCGGGCCGCCGGCTGGAATGGAGCGGCAACAACCTGGCCACCGTGTTTGCGCAAAAGCGCAACCTGCTGAACCCGCGCTTCCTGGGCATGCTCAGCGACCTGCTGCGCTTCAACCGCCTCTGCACCCAACTGGCCGCGGCCCAGCGCGAGGCCGACATGGTGCAGCCCCTGCACGATTTCCTGGACCAGCACCGCTTCGGCACCGCCTTCCGCGACTGGTACTTCCTGCCCATGCTGGGCTGCATCTGGAGTTGCCCGACCGACCAGATGCTGCGCTTCCCGGTGGCCACCATGATCCGCTTCTGCCACAACCACGGGCTGCTGCAGGTGAACGACCGGCCGCAGTGGCACACGGTGGTGGGCGGCGCGCGGCACTATGTGGAAAAAATCGTGGCCCAGGTGCCGGACGCCCGCCTGAACACCCCCGTGCGCCGGCTGGACCGCGACGAGGCCGGCGTCACGCTGCACACCGCCCACGGCCCCGAGCGCTTCGACCAGGTGGTGCTGGCCTGCCATTCCGACCAGGCCCTGGCCCTGCTGGGCCGCCCCACCAACGTGGAGGCCGAGGTGCTGGGCGCCATCCGCTACCAGCCCAACCGGGCCGTGCTGCACACCGACACCTCGGTGCTGCCCCAGCGCACCGCAGCCTGGGCCGCCTGGAACTACGAGCGCGCGGCCAATGCGCAGCAGGAATCCGCCCGCGTCTGCCTGCACTACCTGCTCAACCGCCTGCAGCCGCTGCCGTTCAGCCAGCCGGTGGTGGAGTCGCTCAACCCGGTCCACCCGATCGACCCGGCCCAGGTGCTGGGCACGTTCGAGTACAGCCACCCGGTGTTCGACCTGGCCGCCATTGCCGCGCAGCGCCGCGTGCCCGCCTTGCAGGGCCACCTGCACACCTGGTACTGCGGTGCATGGACGGGCTACGGCTTCCACGAAGACGGGCTGAAGTCGGGCCTGGCCGCCGCCGACCAGCTGCTGGCCCACACCGCCGGCGCCCGGAGGCAGGCCGCATGATCGACGCCCCTGGCGACCGCGGCGCCGTGGCCCAGATCGGGTGGGGCCAGGTGCGCCACACCCGGTTGCGGCCGCGCCGGCACGCCTTCGCCTACGACACCTGGTTCCTGCTGCTGCCCATGCGCCGCCTGCACGAGCCGGCGGCACTGGGCGGCCTGGCGGTGAACCGCGCCGGAACCATCAGTTTCCACGACCGCGACCACGGCGACGGCCGCGGCCCGGAACGCGGCGGCGCGCTGGCCTGGCTGACCGAGATGCTGGCGGGCGAAGGCATTGCCGACGCCGACGGCGAGGTCTGGCTACACACCTACCCGCGGGTGCTGGGCTACACCTTCAAGCCGGTGAGCTTCTGGTACTGCCACCGGGCCGACGGCAGCCTGCGCGCCGTGGTGGCCGAGGTGAACAACACCTTCGGCGAACGCCACTGCTACCTGCTGGACCGCCCACGCTACGGCGCCGAGCTGCGCGCCGACAAATGCTTTCACGTGTCGCCGTTCTGCCGCACCAGCGGCGGCTACCGCTTCCGCTTCATGCGCACGGTGCACGCCGGCCAGGCCCGCACCGTGGTGCGGGTGGACCACGACGACACCGACGGCCCGCTGCTGCAGACCAGCGTCAGCGGCACCCTGCACCCCATCACCCCCGCAGCGCTGCGCCGCGCGCTGTGGCGCTACCCGGCCATGACCGCCATGGTCATGGCCCGCATCCACTGGCAGGCGCTGCAGCTCTGGCTCAAGCGCGTGGGCTTTCACCGCAAACCGCCTGCCCCCGACCGTTTCGTGACCCGCCAGCCTTGGGAGCCACACGCATGAACAGCCACACCGTCACCGCCCCCCACTCCGTGCAACTGCCGGCCCAGACGCCGGCCGCCGCGCGCACCGTGTTCCAACTGTTGCAGCGCCTGCGCCACGGCTCGCTCACCGTGCAACTGCCCGACGGCAGCGTGCAGACGCTGGGCGACGGCCAGGGCCTGCACGCCACCATCCACCTGCACAACTGGAACGTGTGCGGCGCGGCGCTCAAGTCGGGCGACATCGGTTTTGCCGAAAGCTACATCGCCGGCGACTGGACCACGCCCCACCTGGACGACCTGCTGCGCCTGTTCCTGGCCAACCGCCAGGCGCTGGAAGACGTGATCCACGGCTCCTGGGCCGGGCGCTTGCTGTACCGCTTGCGCCACCTGCTGCACCGCAACACCCGCCGCAACAGCCGCAAGAACATCCACGCCCACTACGACCTGGGCAACGCCTTCTACCGTCTG
Source organism: Aquabacterium sp. A08 (assembly GCF_011742065.1). Taxonomy (NCBI): domain Bacteria; kingdom Pseudomonadati; phylum Pseudomonadota; class Betaproteobacteria; order Burkholderiales; family Sphaerotilaceae; genus Aquabacterium; species Aquabacterium sp. A08. The sequence continues at coordinate 13,835 of NZ_JAAQQT010000548.1, read as the reverse complement.
TGGCTGGACGGCACGATGAACTACTCGTCCGCGCTGTTTGAAGGCGGCCACGAACAGCCCATGGCCGACGCCCAGCACGCCAAGGTGCGGCGTGCGCTGCGCATGGCCGGCGTGCGGCCCGGCGACCGGGTGCTGGAAATCGGCTGCGGCTGGGGTGCATTGGCCGAAAAAGGCACGGTGGAATTCGGCGCCCACGTCACCGGTGTCACCCTGTCCACCGAACAGCTGGCCTGGGCCCAGCAGCGCCTGGCCGCACTGGGCCAAGCCGACCGCGCCGACCTGCGCCTGCAGGACTACCGCGACATCGCCGACGGGCCGTTTGACGCGATCTGCTCCATCGAAATGGTGGAGGCCGTGGGTCGCGAATACTGGCCCACCTACTTTGGCCGGGTGGCGCAGCTGCTCAAACCCGGTGGCCGCGCCTGCATCCAAAGCATCGTGATCCAGGACCGGCTGTTCGACCGCTACATCCGCTCCACCGACTTCATCCAGCAGTACATCTTCCCCGGTGGCTGCCTGCCCTGCCCGCGCGAGTTCCGGCGCGAGGCCGAGGCCGCCGGCCTGCGGGTGGTGGACGAGTTCGCCTTCGGCGCCGACTACGCCGAAACCTGCCGCCGCTGGCGCGAGGACTTTCTGGCGCGCCGCGACGAGGTGCTGGCGTTGGGCTTCGACGAGCGCTTCCTACGCATCTGGGAGTTCTACCTGGCCTACTGCGAAGCCGGCTTTGCTTCAGGAGACATCGATGTCGTGCAATACACCCTGGCCAAGTGAGCGCCTACTGACCGGCTGGTCGCGCCGGGCGCTGCTGGGCGCCGGACTGGCCAGCGCGGCGAGCTGGACGGCACCGGCGTGGGCCAACGCGCCGGGGAACGGCGCGGCCACCGCGGGGCTTGCTGCGACGGCCGCAACTGACTCGGCCGCGGGGTCAACCCCATCGGCTGCACCTGCCGCAGCGGCTGCGTCGCCTGCGGCACCCGCGCAACTGCCCGGCAGCCGCCTCCAGGGCGAGGCCACGCTGCGCTTTTTCGGCCTGCGCGTCTACCACGCGCGGCTGTGGACCCGGCCCGACTTCCGACCCGAGCGTTTCCTGGAGCAGCCGGTGGTGCTGGAGCTGGACTACTTGCGCGACCTCAAGGGCGGCGCCATCGCCGAACGCTCGGTGCAGGAAATGCGCCGCGCCGGCGGCTTCAGCGAGGCCCAGGCCGAGCGCTGGCTGGCCGACATGCGGCGCATCTTCCCCGACGTGAAAAACGGCGACCGCCTGACCGGCCTGCACGAGCCGGGCGTGGGCGCGCGCTTCTGGCACAACGGCCAGCCGGCGGGCGCGGTGGCCGATCCGGCATTTGGCCGGCTGTTTTTCGGCATCTGGCTGGCGCCCAGCACCTCGGAACCCGCGATGCGCCTGGCCCTGTTGGGCCAAGCCGCCAACCGCTGACACCCCCATGACCCGCCCCAGCCCGCCACCGGCCACCCCCAGCGCGGCACGGCCTGCCACCGACGGGGCCGCCTCGCCCATGGGCGTGCGCGAGGGCTGGCGTTATGGGCTGTTGGGCCTGCCACTGGCCTTCGTGGCACTGCCCCTGTACGTGCACCTGCCCAACGTGTACGCGCAGCAGTTTGGCGTGCCGCTGGCCACGCTGGGCTTGGTGCTGCTGCTGGCGCGCCTGTTCGACGCGGTGACCGACCCCTGGCTGGGCCGCCTGAGCGACCGGTTGTTTGCGCGTTCGCACCGCTGGGTGTTGGGTGTGGGCGCGGGCAGCGCCCTGGTGTTGCTGGCGGGCATGGCCGCGCTGTTTTTCCCGCCGTGGGGCACGGCCCGTGCCGCGCAGGTGGCGCTGGGCCTGTTCGTTGGGCTGCTGGTCACCACCGCCGCCTACAGCCAGCTGGCGATTGCCCACCAGTCGTGGGGCGCGCGGCTGGGCGGCAACGAGGTGCAGCGCGCCCGCATCGTTGCCTGGCGCGAAGGCGCGGGGCTGGTGGGCGTGGTGCTGGCCTCGGTGCTGCCCAGCTGGCTGGGTTGGGGCGGCTGGGTCACGGCCTTTGGCGTGGCGCTGGCGCTGGGCTGGCTGGCCTGGTGCCGCGCGTTGCCACCGCACGCGCCGCACGCCCTCCACACCAACACCAACACCGGCAACGGCTGCAACACGCAGACACCCGGCGCAACAGCCTCTCATGCAGGCTGGCACGGCATGCTGCACCCCTGGCGCCACGCCCCGTTCCGGCGCCTGATGGCGGTGTTTGTGCTGAGCGGTCTGGCCAGCGCCATGCCCGCCACGCTGGTGCTGTTCTTCATTCAGGATCGGCTGGCCGCTCCGGCGCAGGAGCCGCTGTTCCTGGCGACCTACTTCGTCGGCGCGGCCGCGTCGCTGCCCTTGTGGATGCGCGTGGTGGGCCGCCTGGGACTGGCGCGCACCTGGCTGGTGGGCATGGGCCTGTCGGTGGCGGTGTTCGTCTGGGCCGCCACCCTGTCCACCGGCGACGTGTGGGGCTTCTGGTGGGTGTGCGCCCTGTCGGGCCTGGCGCTGGGCACCGATCTGGCCCTGCCCGGCGCGCTGCTGGCCGGGGTCATCGGCGCCCAGGGCGACCGGGGCCGGCGCGAGGGCGCCTACTTCGGCTGGTGGAACCTGGCGGCCAAGCTCAACCTGGCGCTGGCCGCCGGACTGGCCCTGCCCCTGCTGGGCTGGCTGGGCTACCAGCCAGGCCAAGCCAAAGCCGAGGGCCTGTTCGCCCTCACCTTGGCCTACGCTGTGCTGCCCTGCGCCATCAAGCTGCTGGCGGCGGCCAGCCTGTACTGGCATTTTGTGCGCCCCGCAGCGGCGGGGCCGGCACCATCCCTTGCGCCTCAGGAGGCCCCATGAACCCGCTTCGCGACCCCACCCTTCTGCACACGGCGGCCACCGGCGCCCAGCCAGCACACACCGCGCCACCGCCCGCGCGGCGGCGGTGGCTCACCGGGCTGGCCGCCCTCACCCTGGGGGCCGCCACGCTGGGGGGCCTGAGCGGCTGCGCCAGCCAGGACATCCAGCAATACGCCGCCGAAAAACCGGTGTTGGACCTGTCCGAATACTTCAATGGCAAAGTGATCGCCCACGGCGTGTTCCAGGACCGCAGCGGCCAGGTGGTGCGCCGCTTCGTGGTGGACATGCAAGGCACCTGGAACGGCAACCAGGGCGTGCTGGACGAACATTTCACCTATGCCGACGGCAGCCAGGACCGCCGCGTCTGGCGCCTGACCAAGCACGCCGACGGGCGCTACAGCGGCACCGCCGACGACGTGGTGGGCCCGGCCAGCGGGCAGGCGGTGGGCAACGCCTTCTACTGGACCTACACCCTGCGCCTGCCGGTGGACGGCAAGACCTACGACGTGCGCTTCGACGACTGGATGTACCTGGTGGACGAGCGCGTGATGCTCAACCGCGCCACCATGAGCAAGTTCGGCGTGCGGCTGGGCGAGGTGACGCTGTCGTTCCAGAAAGTCGGCCCATGAGCCTGAACCCCCCGATCCGCGACTGGCGCGGCCGGCGCGTTTGGCTGGTGGGCGCGTCCACCGGCATCGGCCGCGCATTGGCGCACAAGCTGCACGGCCTGGGCGCCACCGTCATCGTGTCGGCCCGCAAAGCCGCAGAGCTGAACGCGTTCGTGGCCGAGCACCCCGGCAGCCTGGCCCTGCCGCTGGACGTGACCGACGCCACCGCCGTGCAAGCCGCCGCCACCTCGGCGCTGCAGGGCGGCCCGCTGGACCTGGTGTGCTACTGCGCCGGCCACTACCGCGCCATGCGCGCCACCGCCATGGACCTGGACGACCTGCTGCGCCACCAGCGCATCAACACCGAAGGCGCGCTGCACCTGCTGCACGCCGTCACGCCCGCGCTGCTGGCGCGCGGCCAGGGTCACCTCAGCCTCGTCAGCAGCGTGGCCGGCTTCCGGGGCTTGCCGCAGAGCCTGGCCTACGGCCCCACCAAGGCCGCGCTCATCAACCTGGCCGAGGCGCTGTACCTCGACCTGCACCCCCACGGCCTGGGGGTGAGCGTGATCAACCCCGGCTTCGTGGCCACGCCGCTGACCGCGCAAAACACCTTCGCCATGCCGGCGCTCATCACCCCGGCGCAGGCGGCCGACGCCATCGTGGCCGGCTGGGCGCAGGGCGCGTTCGACATCCACTTTCCCAAACGCTTCACCCGGGTGATGAAGCTGCTGCGGCTGCTGCCCTACCGGCTCTACTTCCCCCTGGTGCGGCGCGCCACCGGCCTGTAAACGCCCCCGCCATGACCGCCCCCGCACCCATTTCGGTCACCGACACCCCGCAAGCCCTGGACCGCCTGGTGCAGGCCTTCGAGGGCCTGTCGCCCGACAACCTGCCGGCCCTGGTGGCCCTTTACACCGCCGACGCCCGCTTCAAAGACCCGTTCAACGAGGTGCAGGGCCAAGCCGCCATCGAGGCCATCTTCCGCCACATGTTCACCGCGCTGCACGAACCGCGCTTCGTCGTCACCGAACGGGTGCAGCAAGGCTCGCAGGTGTTCCTGACCTGGGATTTCTGCTTCCGCTTCCGCCGTTTCGACACCGTGACCCCACAAACCGTGCGCGGCGCCAGCCACCTGGTGTTCAACGAACAAGGCCGGGTCACGCTGCACCGCGACTACTGGGACGCGGCCGAGGAGCTGTACGAAAAGCTGCCGCTGGTGGGCGGCCTGATGCGCTGGCTCAAGCGCCGCGCCAACACCTGAGCCCGCGATGAGCTACCGGGTGGTCTGGTTCAAGCGCGACCTGCGGGTGCACGACCACGCCCCGCTGGCCGACGCCGCACGCCAGGGCTCGGTGCTGTGCCTGTATGTGGTGGAACCCAGCCTCTGGGCGCAACCCGACGCGGCCACCCAACACTACCGCTTCATCGCCGAATCGCTGGCCGACCTGGACCGCGAGTTGCGTGCCCGGGGCAGCCGGCTGCACCTGGCCGTGGGCGAAGTGGTGGAGGTGCTGGACCGGCTGCACCACCGGGCCCCATTCGCCGCCCTGCACGCCCACGAGGAAACCGGCAACGGCCACACCCACGCGCGCGACCGGGCCGTGGCCCGCTGGTGCCGCGAACGCGGCGTGGCCTGGCGCGAATGGCCGCAGTTCGGCGTGGTGCGCGGCCTGCGCGACCGCCGGCTGTGGCAGCCCCGCTGGGAGGCCTTGATGGCCCAGCCGCAGTTGGCCGCGCCCGAACGCCTCGTGCCGGTGGACACAGGCGGCGAGCCGGCGCAGCCCCTGACGGCTGGCTTTCCCCACACGGGCGAATGTCTCCCCAGCCAGATACCGGGCGGTCCGTCGAGCCTGCACCCTCACCCCTGGTCCGCCACCGCCCTGCCCAGCGCCCCAGCCCTGGGTTTGCCCCCCTGGGAACCGCCCCAGCGCCAGCGCGGCGGCCGCGCCCGGGGCCTGGCGGTGCTGGACGATTTCCTGAGCGACCGCAGCGCCCGCTACCGGGGCGGCATTTCCTCGCCCCTGAGCGCGCCCGATGCGTGCTCGCGCCTGTCGGCCCACCTGGCCTACGGCAGCCTGGGCCTGCGCGAGGTGGTGCAGGCCACCCGTAACACGCGCCGCGCCCTGCCGCCCGAAGCCGCACGCCAAAAGCATGGCCTACAGGCCTTCCACAGCCGGCTGTACTGGCACTGCCACTTCATCCAGAAGTTGGAAAGCGAACCCGAACTGGAGTGGCGCAACCTGCACCGCGGCTACGACGGCCTGCGCGAGGCCGACTGGAACCCCGCCCATTTCGACGCGCTGACCCAAGGCCGCACCGGCTGGCCCATGGTGGACGCCTGCGTGGCCATGCTGCGCGCCACCGGCTGGCTCAACTTCCGCATGCGGGCCATGCTGGTGTCGGTGGCGGCCTACCCGCTGTGGTTGCACTGGCGCGAGGTGGGCCACTGGCTGGCGCGCGAGTTCCTCGACTACGAACCCGGCATCCACTGGCCGCAGGTGCAGATGCAATCGGGCACCACCGGCATCAACGCCACCCGGGTGTACAACCCGGTGAAGCAGGCGCTGGACCACGACCCGCACGGCCACTTCGTGCGGCGCTGGCTGCCCGCACTGCGCCGCGTGCCCGACAGCTGGCTGTTCGAGCCCTGGCGCATGCCGCCCGACCTTCAGGCCCGCTGCGGCGTGCGGGTGGGCGACGACATCCCTGCACCCCCGGTGGACCTGGCCACCGCCCTGCGCCAGGCCAAAGACCGGCTGCACGCCCTGCGCCGCCAACCCGCCGTGAAAGCGGCCCAGGCCGCCGTGGTGGACAAGCACGGCTCGCGCCGGGGCATGCCCGGCGGTGGCCGCAACGCCCGGGGGGAAGAACGGCCCGCCCCCAAGGCCCGGCGCGGCCCCACCAGCGCGCCATCCGGAACCACGGCGGGCCAGCTCTCCCTCGACTTCTGAACACCCCCACCCATGAAAATGCGCAAAAAATCCGACCTGCCGCAGAAAACCTGCGCGGCCTGCGGCCTGCCTTTCACCTGGCGGCGCAAGTGGGCCCGCGATTGGGAACAGGTCAAATACTGCTCCGACCGCTGCCGCAGCGCCGGGGGCCCGCGCCGCCCATGAACGGCCCCGCCCCGTCAGACACGCGCGGCAGCGCCCCGGCCGCCGGCGGCGTCATCCACTGGTTCCGGCAAGACCTGCGCCTGGGCGACCACCCTGCTTTGCACCAATCGCTGGCCCGCGCGCGCCAGCGCGGCGTGTGGTGGCTGCCGGTGTTCGTGTACGACACCGGCCAAACAGGCCCGTCGCCCTGGGGCTTCGAGCGCATGGGGCCGCACCGCCGCGCCTGGTGGCAGGCCACGGTGGACGCGCTGGCCGCCCAACTGCAGGCCCAAGGCCACCGCCTGCTGACCCTGAGTGGCCCGCCCGCCCAGGCGCTGACCGAACTGGTCCAGCACCTGCAAACCGCTGCAGCGCAAGCAGCCGCCCCCAGCCCTGGCCCCGCGCCGACCATCGAACTCTGGTGCGAAGACCTGCCCGCCCCCGAGGAAGAAGACGCCGTCGCCGCTTTGCGCCACCACGGCCTGACCGTGCACACCGTCTGGCAGGGCACCCTGCTGGACCTGGACGACCTGCCCTTTGCCCCAGCCCAGGTGCCCGACACCTTCACCCAGTTCCGGCAAGCGGTAGAACGCGCCGGGGTGCCCACCGCCCCGCCGCCGCTGGGCACCCCCACCGCGTGGCCCGCGCCCGCGCCCGACACGGTCCACACCCGCGCCACGCCAGCGCCCGACGCGGCCGTCCAGCGCTGGTGGCACGGCCCCGCCCCGGCCGCCGACCCGCGCAGCAGCTTCCCCGCCCACGGCCCCAACGCCCAGGCCGGCGAAGCCGGCGCACTGGCGCACCTGGCCCAGTACCACGCCCGGCGGCTGCCCCACAGCTACAAAGCCACCCGCAACCACCTGCACGGTGTCGACGCCTCCAGCAAGTGGTCGCCGTGGCTGGCCACCGGCGCGCTCTCGCCGCGCCAGGCGATGGCCGCCGTGCGCCGGTTTGAAGCCGAACACGGCGCCAACGACGGCAGCCACTGGCTCTGGTTCGAACTGTTGTGGCGCGACCATTTTCGGCTGCTCCACCTCAAGCACGGCCGCGCGCTGTACCGCGGCCGGGGCCTGGGCAAAGCCCCACCGCCCCCGCACGACCCCGCCGCTTTCCAGCGCTGGTGCACCGGCACCACCGGCGAAGCGCTGGTGGACGCCGGCATGCGCGAACTGGCCGCCACCGGCTGGCTGGGCAACCGCCTGCGCCAGATCGTCGCCAGCTACCTGATTCACGACCTGCAGGGCGACTGGCGCGCCGGCGCCGCCTGGTTCGAGGCCCAGCTCATCGACCACGACGTGTACAGCAACCACGGCAACTGGCTCTACATCGCCGGGCGCGGCACCGACCCGCGCGGCGGCCGACGCTTCAACCCAGTGAAACAAACCCTGGAACACGACCCCGACGGCCACCACCGACGCCGCTGGGGCACCCTGCCATGAGCGCCCACGAGCCCACCGCCCCACCCACCACCGCTGCGCCGGTGCCGCCCACCCTGCGCCTGGTGCTGGGCGACCAGCTCAACCCACTGCACCCCTGGTTCCGCGAGGTGCAACCCGACGTGGTGTACCTGCTGATGGAGGTGCGCGCCGAAACCGATTACGTCGTCCACCACGCGCAAAAGGTGCTGGGCATTATTGCGGCCATGCGCGACTTCGCCCGCCAGCTCAAGGCCGCCGGCCACCGCGTACGCTACGTCGCGCTGGACGACCCGAGCAACCGCCAGTCCATCCCCGCCAACCTGAGCGCCCTGCTGGCCCACTACCGGGCCCGCGCCGTGCAGTACCAGGCGCCCGATGAATACCGGCTGGACCAGGCCCTGGCCGCATGGGCCGCCACCGCCCCGGTGTCGGTGGAAAAGGTGGACAGCGACCACTTCTACACCCCCCGCGACGCGGTGCAGCGCCAGTTCCAGGGCAAGCGCCAGTGGCTGATGGAAAGCTTCTACCGCCAGCAGCGCCGCCTGCACGGCGTGCTGATGACCGCCGACGGCCAACCCGAAGGCGGCCAGTGGAACTACGACGCCGACAACCGCCGCCCCTGGCCCGGCATCCCCGCCGCGCCGCCCGACACCCGCCCCCGCCACGACCACAGCGCCCTCTGGCGCACCATCCAAAGCGCAGGCGTACAAACCCTGGGCAACCCCCAGGCCGACGCCTTTCGCTGGCCGCTGAACCGCGCCGAGGCGCTGCAACAGCTCGACCATTTCATCGCCCATGCCCTGCCCCACTTCGGCGACTACCAGGACGCCCTGACCCACCGCCACTGGCACCTGTTCCACTCGCTGCTGTCGTTCGCGCTGAACGTGAAAATGCTGCGCCCGCAGGAGGTGGTGGCGCGGGCCGAACAGGCCTGGCGCAACGGCGCCGCCCCGCTGCACGCGACGGAAGGCTTCATCCGGCAGATCCTGGGGTGGCGCGAGTACGTGCGCGGCGTCTACTGGGCGCAGATGCCTGGCTACACCGAGGCCAACGCCCTGGAGCATTACCGCCCCCTGCCCGACTGGTTCTGGACCGGCCAGACCCGCATGGCCTGCCTGGCCCAGGCCATCGGCCAGTCGCTGGAACACGCTTACGCCCACCACATCCAGCGCCTCATGGTGGTGGGCAATTTCGCCCTGCTGGCCGGGCTGGACCCGGCCGAGGTGCACCGCTGGTACCTGGGCATCTACATCGACGCCTTCGAGTGGGTGGAAGCCCCCAACACCCTGGGCATGAGCCAGTTCGCCGACGGCGGCCGCCTGGCCACCAAACCCTACGTCAGCAGCGCCGCCTACCTCGACCGCATGGGCGACCACTGCGCCGGCTGCCACTACGACAAAAAGGGCAAGACCGGCGAGCGGGCTTGCCCTTTCAACGCCCTGTATTGGGACTTTTTCGAGCGCCAGCGCGACCGGCTGGGGCGCAACGCCCGGCTGGCCATGGTCTACCGCCAGCTGAACAAAATGGCTCCGGACACGCGGGCCGGCCTGCGCACGCAGGCCGAGGTCACGCTGCGCCGGCTGGACCGGCTTTGAGCCCCCACCCCGGCACGGCACCCGGCCGCGCCAAGATGGGCGTCAGCCTCAGGCGGCGCGCCAGAAGATGTAGTCGGACTGGTACTTCACGATTTCTTTGGCCCCCACGTTGCCGGCGCCGCAGGCGCTGGCGGGTGCCACGCCACCCTTGGTGGCCACGCGCTGGATGTAGGCGACGCCTTCCATCGCGCCCTTGCCGGTGGCCGGGTTGGCCTTGACCAGCTGCAGCGGGATGTTGCCGGCACCGCCCGGCGCCACGGCCAGCTGGGTGGCGGTCACTTTGGAGCCGTCGTTCGCCTCCCAGGTGGCCGGCGGGCCGTAGTACTTGCCCACTTGCTTGCCGGCGCGGTCCAGCAGCTTGGCGTCGGGGCCCGCAAACACCCACTCGAACTGATCGGCCATGTCTTTCTTGGCGCGGCACTGGTAGGTGATCTCGCCCACACCCACGGTCTCCATGTAGACCTTGTGGCCGGCGGGCACCTGCACAGCGGCGGGCAGGGCGTCTTGCTTGAAAGCCGGGGCGGCCGCCATCTGGCTGGCACAGGCGGTCAGGGTCAGCACGGCCACACCGGCCAGGATCGTCACAGCACGCATGGAATCTCTCCTCAAAGAAGGTGGAACACACCGGACGCGGCCCAACGCCTGCCCGATACCAGTGGTACGCAGGCTCTGCATCCCTGGATGCAGCGCGGCACAAAAAAATTTCGCCACAGCGCAACGCCACCCGCCCTTGCATCTGTTGCACACGGGGCTGCGTACCGACATGAAGCGTCCTGACTATGCAGGACAATGGGGGCATGAGCCCGACCGACACCGACCACCAACTCATGGCACTGCTGGACCGCGTCGCCACCGGCGACGAAATCGCCCTCAAGGCCCTGTACGACCTGGCTTCGTCCAAGTTGTACGGGGTGGCCATGCGCGTGTTGGGCAAAGCCGAATGGGCCGAAGACGCCCTGCAGGACAGCTTCCTCTACATTTGGCGCGCCGCGGCCGACTACCGCGCCAGCCTCAGCCCGCCCATGGCCTGGATGGGCCTGATCGTGCGCAGCCGCGCCCTGGACCTGCGCCGCCGCCAGCAGGCCGAACGCATCCCGCAAACCCAGGAACTCGACGAGGTGCTGGCCGACCAGCTCGCCAGCGACGACCCCGGCCCCCAGCACACCCACCTGGCCGGCCAGCAGGCCCAGGCCCTGCACCACTGCCTGCGCCAGCTGGAACACAAGCAGCGCGAGGTGGTCACCCTGGCCTACCTGCAAGACCTCAGCCACAGCGAACTGGCCGAACAATTGCGGCTGCCGCTGGGCACCGTGAAAAGCTGGATCCGCCGGGGCCTGGACAAGCTGCGCGGCTGCATGGCCCCCTTCGCCTGACAGAGAAAGGCGACACGATGAACCTACACCTCCACCCCGAATTGCTGCAACGCCTGGCCTCGGCCCACGCGCTGGGCACCCTGCGCGGCGGCGCCCGCCGCCGCTTCGAGCAGATCGCCCGCCAGCGCCCCGAGGTCCGCGCCGCCGTGCTGGCCTGGCAGGCCCGCGTGGCCGGCCTGACCGAGTTGCAAGCCCCCCTCACCCCCGACCCGGCGGTGTGGCTGCGCATCCAGAACCTGGTGGCCGCCGACCGCGAACGGGCCGCGCTGGCACGCCAGCGCGCCGCCCCCCCCGCCGCCACCACGGGCTGGTGGGGCCGGCTGGGCTTCTGGCGTGGCGCCACCGGCGCGGCCACGCTGGCGGCGGTGTTGGGCGGCTGGGTGGCGGTGGGCGTGCAGCAGCAAGGCGATGCCCGCATCGCCCAGCTGCAAACCGAGCTGCAAACCCAGGTCGCCAGCCAGAAGCGCATCGAGTACGTGGCCGTGCTCTCCGACGCACAGGGCCAGGCCCGGGGGCCGGAAATCCTCGTCACCTTCGACGCCCAGCACCAGCGCCTGACACTGCAGCGCGTGGGCGGCTACCAGGAAGCGTCCGACAAGTCGCTGCAGCTCTGGGCCCTGCCGCCCGACGGCAAGCCGCGTTCGCTCGGCGTGCTGGGCGAAGCGCCGCTGCTGCAACTGGCCACGGCGGCCGAAGCGGTGCAGGCGGTGCCGGCCCTGGCCATCAGCCTGGAACCCAAGGGTGGCGTGCCCGGCGAAGGCGGGCCCACCGGCCCGGTGCTGTTCAGCGGCAGCCTGATCCGCTCGCTCAACCTGTGAACGGCACAAACTTTTTTGGGCCCAGGTGTATCCAAGCGGGCGCCGGGTGCGTATAGCCAGGTAAGCGGTCGACACCGGCCGCCCATGCCCCCGGGCATTCCACCCTCCACCAGGAACGACCATGAACCTCAAAGCCCTCGCCACCATCGCCGCCACCGTGATCGCCACCGCCGCCCACGCCCAGGCCCCGGCCGAACAAAAGTGCGGCGCCGCCTCCTGCGGCAAGAAAGAGCAGACCGCCAGCTGCTCCAAGAAAGAAGCCTCCTGCTCCAAAAAGGAAGCTTCTTGCAGCAAAAAAGAAGCCAGCTGCTCCAAGAAGTGAGCCCGGCGGGCGCGTGACCAACAGCCTCGAGGAGAACGCATGATCGGCGTGGGTTTTCGCAGCGAGATGCTGAACTGGAACCCCGCCGACGTGCGCGCCGACTTCTACGAGGTCGCGCCCGAAAACTGGGTGCGCCGCGACCGCGCGCCGCTGTACCGGCTGCGCGAGGCCGGCCACGCCGTCTGCCTGCACGGGGTGTCGCTCAACCTCGGGGGCCAAGCCCCAGTGCCCACAGGTTTTCTGCGCGACGTGCGCGCCCTGATGGACGACCTGGGCGCCGAGCACTACTCCGACCACTTGGCTGCCAGCGGCGACGCCCACCAGCTCTACGACCTGTTTCCCATCCCCTTCACCCAGGAGGAGGTGCGGCGCGTGAGCGACCGCATCCGCCAGGTGCAGGACCTGCTGGGCCGGCGCATCGCGGTGGAAAACACCACCTACTACACCAACATCGGCCCGCTGGCCGAGGCCGACTTCCTGATGCGTGTGGTGGAACGGGCCGACTGCGGCATCCTGCTCGACCTCAACAACGTCACCGTCAACCACAAGAACCACGGCCTGACCGATCTGGACACCTTCCTGGCCCAGATCGACCTCGACCGCGTCAGCTACATGCACGTGGCCGGGCACGAATTCGACGCCCGTTTCGGCCTCTACATCGACACCCACAGCGACCGGGTGGAACGCCCCACCGCCGAAGCCGCTGCACGTGTGGCGCGCAGCCACGGCAAAGCCATCCTGCTGGAATGGGACAACGACTTCCCCAGTCAGGCCACCCTCAACGAGGAACTCGCGTGTCTGCAGGCTTTTACGACTACGTGAGGGGCCGCAGCGACGCCGTGCCCGCCGGTTACACCGAGGCCGGCCTGCGCGCCTACCGCCACCTGGTCTACCTGGGCGCCTCGCAGATGATCGCGTCGCACCACCCCGCCTTGCGCCAGGCGCTGGACGACGGGCAATGGCGCTTCCTGATCGAGGATTTCGTGCGCCAGTCCGCCTGGACCTCGAACTACTACGCCGACCTGGTCGGGGAATTCGAGGCCTACCTGGCGCGCGTCAGCGCCTGAGTCCCGGGCCGGGCACACCGGAGCGTGCGCGTTTTATGATGGTGCATGCTCACGCTTGCCCAAGCCCTTCCCTTTCTGCTGGCCGCGGTGCTGGTCACCGCCTCCCCAGGGCCGGACAACCTCATGGTGCTCGGCATGGGCATGTCCCGGGGGCGCTGGCAGGGCATTGCCTTCGGGCTGGGCTGCGCGCTCGGCTGCCTGAGCCACACCCTGCTGGCGGTGGTGGGGGTGAGCGCGGTGATCGCCGCGTCGCCCTGGGCCTTCACCGCGCTGAAGTGGGCCGGCGGCGGCTACCTGGTGTGGCTGGGGCTGCAGGCCCTGCGCAGCGCCGGCAGCGGCCCGGTGGCGGCCAGCCTGGCGCCCCGCCAGGGCTGGCAGACCCTGTTCCTCAAAGGCATGCTGGCCAACGCCATCAACCCCAAGGTGGTGCTGTTTTTCCTGTCCTTCCTGCCGCAGTTCGTGGTGCCGGCGCAGGGCCAGGTGGGCTGGCAACTGGCGCAGCTGGGCGGGCTGTTCACCCTGCAGGCGGCGCTGCTGTTCGGGCTGCTGGGTTATTTTGCGGGCACGGTGGGCGGTTGGCTGAACCGCCGCCCCCGCGCCGGCCTGTGGCTGGACCGGGTGGCCGGCCTGGTCTTCGTGGGGCTGGGGCTGCGCCTCATCACCCAGCGTTGAGATGGCCCG